>DAOTTD010000263.1:0-7613 GCA_034438015.1 Ktedonobacteraceae bacterium
TTGCCCCACGACGGCGCACGTCTTGTAAAAGACAACTCCAGCCATCTTTGTCTTCCTCTGCACAAGCCCGCAAAGCCAGCACATCCTTGTTCCCTTCCAGGTCTACGCCAAGTGCTGTTAAGATGATGGTCGAATCAGTTTTTTCTCCATGCCGGATACTGTTGCTAAATTGCTCGTTGATGCTCAATAAGAAAAGCCATGCTTTCTCAAAGTGAGCTTGAGCAGTAAGCAAAAATAGAAGACAATTGAATTTAGCAACAGTATCCATGCCGAACGGTGAAATGGATGCCATCCAGGTACAGGATACGATAGTGGGTGAGCAGAGGACGTTCTCGCCACGTCTCAAATTGCTCGGTGAGCGTTTGGTTCAGACGGCTCACCGCGCTGGCACTGGGTGCAACTCCCGTCAGCGTTTCCGCGACTTTCCCCACCTTATGGGTGCTGGTGCCACTGATAAACATCTCCGTCAGGGCTTCCGCTACCTCCGGTTCGTAGCGGCTATAGCGCTCAAAAACCTGACTGTGAAACACGCCTTCTCGATCTCGTGGCACAGAGAGAGCCTCAATGCGCCCTGTCTTGGTCACCAGATCTCGTGGGTACGAGCCATTGCGATATCCTTTTCGCTCCGGGGTAATTTCGCCCCACGCAGCACCAAGGCACTGCTCCAGCTCCTCGCGCATGACTTGTTCAATCAAGATACGCATAGCACTGACTGCCAGGTTTCGCATGCGTTGGCGAAACTCTTGCTCATCTGGCAGTTGGTGATCCGATGGCTCCACTTTTGTTGCTTCTTCGGTCGATGTGGTACGCTTCTTAGGTAAAGGCATAGTTTCCTCCTTGTTTTAATGGAAAAAGGTAACAAGAGTCTTCTATGCCTGTATTATTCTCTCACATTTCCCTCTTTAGAAAGCTCTACCAGTACACAAAACCCGGCATGGTGTCGTCACAAAGCTATCGTCTCGTATTTTCAAGTGTTACTAGAAGCTGTAAAGAGCAGAGATACGAAGCGAATACAACAGTTGATACGCGGTCGTTTAGTCGAGCCAAAGGAGATCCACCTGGGTGTCTCAAAAAAAGCGCGGGAGGGAGTTGGTCTGGGTCGAGTGCAGGAAGGGCAAATTATACAAGCAATCACACAGTCAAGCGCCCTTGCAGGCGGAGCTATTCGTGATATACAAGAGCTAGAACTCCATATTACTGGTCTAGGACCAGATAAAGTAAGCGACCTTATTGCGAACATCATCAAAAATCATCTTGCTGATTTTACCGAAGAAGTATGTAGTCACTACAATGTGCAAACAAGACCTTGTGTGGTGAGCTTTTTTTGGGATAGCGATACGTTACAGTGGAACTCCAAATATGGTAATTTACCTGTGAAGGGCGACCATTCCTATATCCTGGTTCCTAAAGATTTTGTTCGTCGTGAGCAAGATACTGTCAATCACCAGCACTTTTATGATCGCTATATCTTAGATTTTTTTGTGCATGAGCAGCAAACGGCTCTCGATTCTCTTGCAGCAACATTAAAAACTTCTCCTTCACGTGTAACCAAATCTAGTCTGAGAAAAGACCCACCAATTCCCTTACAGAAAACCGCTATCAGCAGTTTTATTCAGAAACACCCAGAGATTATTGATCAATATAGGCAGAAGTTAGTACTAGTTTGTGGTGCGAAATGAGCCTGGGAAGCCGCCTCAGAGCGAGATCGTCTTCCGGGTTAGCTGACCGAGTGTTCCCGAGAGACGTACCAGTAGGCGCAAGAAGGGGCCTGAACTGGTTGAGCTTGTCTGTGAGGCAGATGAGGCGGTACAATCGTCGTGAAAGCCTATTTCCTCAGGAGGGAAGCACGATGCTCATTGACCGCTATGCGCCAGTAGATATCTTTGCACCGGTGCCCGAACTGGCGGGGCAGACCGACCCGGAGCTCAAAGCACTTGATATCTTGCTTGAGGACGATCAGCTCTTTGGGCGGGTCAAAGCTGACCTCGCACGGCGCTTTCCCCACACAGCTGATCGGGGACGCCATTCCACGCCGGTGGAGGCCATCTTGCGTCTCTTGCTGGTCAAACATCTTCACACCTGGAGCTTCCAGGAAACGGAGGAGCGCGTGGCCGATAGCCTGGTGCTGCGCTGGTTCTGCCGGGTGTACTTCCGGCGCGTGCCTGACGATACCACCCTCATCCGCTGGAGCCGGCTCATCCGTCCCGAAACGCTGGAGACATTGAATGAGCGCGTGGTAGAGCTGGCAGTGCAGGCGCGGGTGACCAGCGGGCGCAAGCTGCGCGTGGATGCCACGTGTGTGCCGACCAATATTCATCATCCCACCGATAGCGGGCTCCTGGTCGACAGTGTCCGCGTGCTCTCGCGCATTATGCAGCATGCCAAGCCGCTGCTTGCCCAAACGCGTAAAGACGCGGCCGAGCTCTGTCAAAGTCATCTGCGCAGCGCTCGCCGCATCGCTCAATCCCTCCATCGCTTGCTCCGGCGCAAGGGCGAAGAGAAGCTCGAACAGCAGCGGGAGCTGTATCAGCATCTGGTACAGACCACCCAAGAGGTGGTGCAACAAAGCGAGCGGGTGAGTCAGGCGCTGCGTCGACGAGGAGAGCAGATCGCCCAGAGCCTGCGTGAGCAGGTCCAACAGGTTCTCCCACTGGTCCGGCGTGTGATCGCTCAGACGCGCACGCGCGTGCTCTCGGGCAAGCAGGTCGCCTCCGAGGAGAAAGTCCTGAGTCTCTTTGAACCACACACCCGCGTCATTCCTCGCCATAAAGGCGGAGCCGAAGTCGAGTTCGGGCGGCTGGTAACTCTCGATGAGGTGGAGGGAGGCATCATCACCCGTTTTGAGGTGCTTGAGCAACCCAACGAACACGGACAGGCGCAAGGAGCACTCAAACACCATCTGCGCCTCTTTGGACATCCGCCGCGCCTTGTGGCAGCGGATCGCGGCGTTCACTCAGCTCGCACCCAACGCACCTTAGAGGAGGCCGGAGTGCAGGTGGTCGCCATCCCAGCCGTGGGCAAAATCTCTGCCAAACGACAAGCGGTCGAGCACTCGCCACCTTTCCGCCGAGGCTATCGCTGGCGAGCGGGCATCGAAGGACGTATTCATAGCCTCAGGCGTGACTACGGACTGCGACGCTGTGCCTATCATGGCATGGCCGGGCTCAAACGCTGGCTGGGCTGGGGGATTATCGCCTCCAATCTCAAGCATATCGTCCAGGCCAAGGCCACCCGCTCCCCTCACAAGCAAGCCGCCTGAATTCCCCAGGAGCGAGAAGGAATCTCAACTATGAAATAAAAACTGCCCGCTTGTCGTAAAGCCTCTTCTTAAGCGCCTTCAGCATTTCGCACCACAAACTAGTACTAGTTTGCATTGCGAAATGGATAAACGGGCTTGAGAAGGGGGTTCATAGCAAACTATCGGTGATTGTGTGGATGAGCTTTTCTGCGGTTGGGCTTTTCTGTCTCTGGCTGGGGTTTATGCCCTGCTGGCCAGGGCGATGCGGCGCAGGTTGCTGGCAATCACCCCCGGGCCCAGCCACCGCGCCATCCCGTCCTGCCCGTGATAGCGACTTTTGCGCCACCCATAGTCGCGTCGCAGGCTGGCGATTCGCCCCTCGATGCCCGCACGCCAGCGATACCCGCGTTTCCACGTGCGCGTGTGTTCTAGCGTGTGGCGTTCCTCCGAGAGCTTGCCCGAGGCTGGGATGGCCACCCGCTTGACTCCGGCAGCTTTCAGCTTTTCCTCCGTGTCCGCCGAATGCACTCCTCGGTCGCCTGCCACCAGCCCCGGCGGATGCGCAAAGAGGGCACAGTGGTGCGCCACCGCCTCCACCGCTTGCCCATGTTCGGTTGGATGCTCCAAGATCTGGTAGCGCGTCACGATCCCACCCTCGGTTTCATCAAGGATGACGTGGCGGCCAAACTCCACCAGGGCCCCGCCTTTGTGCCGAGGAATGGCGCGGGTGTGCGGCTCGAATAAGCTCAGCACAGATCTCGATCGGAGGCCATCTTCTTGCCCTCCAGCACGCGTCTGCGCGTCTGGGCGATCACGCCCTCGACCAGGGGAAGCACCTCTGTGGCCTGCGTGAGCAGACGCCTGGCCACCTGCCCTGTCTGCTTCTGCAAGGCTGCCACCACCTGTTGACTTTGCCGCACCATGTGCTCGGTGGTCTCGATGAGCTTCTGATACAGCTCTTTCTGCTGTGCTTCTTTGTCCTCGACGCGGGCGCCGTAGTTGCCGGTGCAGGGTTTGAGCCACCTGTCGCGCCGTGCGCAACCGCGAGCGACAGGCCTGCTGCACATTACTCGCCTGGTCTTTGACCAGGTCTTTGGCCCGCTGCACGAAGCGGGAGAGCACCCGCACGCTATCGACGAGCAAGCCGCTGTCGGTGGGGTGATGGATCTCAGTCTGCACGCAGGTGGCGTCTAGCCGCAGCTTGCGTCCTTTGGTCACCTTGGCCTGTTTGGCGAGCTTCACCACGCGATCATTGAGGGCATGCACTGTCTCCGGTCGCAGCGTCTGCTGCCAGCGCCAGAGGGTACTGCCATCGGGCACCGCATGGAAAGCCACTCGGCAGAACCAGCGCAGCACCAGGCTATCCTTGACTCGTGCTTCCAGTTCTTTGTAGCTCCACTGATAGAGGTGTTTGAGGATGAGCATGCGCAACAGCACTTCCACAGGCGTGGAGTGTCGCCCATGCACCAGAGTGGATCGATGCCGCTTGCCGAAGTCGGTCCGCACCTGTTGATAGAGCTGATCGTCGTCGAGCAATCCATTCAACGTTCTCAGCACTGGATCGATCTCCGCTGCCAACTCAGGCACCTGGGCGAACACATCTTCTCGCGCATAGCAGTCAACTAACATGGTTCTCACCTCCATCGCTGTCGGTAGGTCGGTCGCCGTCGCCCCTCGCTCTTTTGGGCCCGCTCGTTTGCCTGTTTCACCCGGTTCGCCAGCGCTTCTAACTCGGCAACTGAGACATGGCCTGCTGCCTGGCTCACACTGCTGATTGTCGGCGCTAGCTGGAGTCCCAGCCGAGAGAACCAGCGCAGCACCAGACTGTCTTGCACTTGCTCAGCGATTTGCTGATCGCTCCAGTCATACAGGTGCTTGACCAGCAGGAGGCGCAGCAGGACTTCTCCCGAGGTCGCCTCTGCGTCCAGCCCGTCCAGCTTCGCGCACGCCTGCTGATAGAGCGGATCTGCATCCAAGACCGTATCCAACTCGGCTTCGCACCGGGTCAGTCTCGGCTGCCTTGGCTGCCATCTGGGCAAGTACCTTGTTTGCCGAGGTAGGGCTTCTTTCCATGGGGTGTTCTCCTCCTCTCTTCCTTTGATTCTATCACTGAGAGGGCAGACCTCCAAGTCCCGTGCAGGCACCAGCAACCCGCTCCGACACATCCTCTCACGTGTGCAGACCTCTCTCTGCTCCCGCCTGAGAAGCGCTCGCTTCACTTGGTCACGCTTTAGTGCTGCGTTCCTTAAATTCGCCTGATATATAAATGCCGCACGAAATTGCATAAACCGCCGCTAGAGGCCGAACCGTTTTGTTACCGGTTTTAAGGAACGCAGCACTAGAGGCTGTACGAGAAGGCTTGGGGAGGGAGTTGGAGGGAATAGAGCAGGCAGAGAAAGTGTTTAGCAAGAGAGGTAGATAAAGAAAAAAAGGCGAAAAGGGAGGAGGAATTGCCCGATGAAACCCTCTGCCAGTGACCTTTCAGATGCCGAATGGACGATTCTCGAGCCGTTGATTCCCCCAGCCACAGCAGGAGGACGTCCCAGAAGCGTGAATATGCGCCAGATTCTCAATGTTTCTTCCAGTCTCCGACAGAGATGTATATCCGAGCAACCCTCAGGCTCAGAGTGATTTCTGTTGTAAACATTTGGGGAAACACAAAAAGTCATCCAGTAGATCCTGACAAGTTAGCCTTGCGAACCATGTTCGCCTAAATGCTTCCATATTGAATATGCGGAATATCGAGTCGGGAAAAGAACTAACGCCCGGTACCAGGCGGAAGTAGACAATGTCTATTCCGCAATTTTTCCCTGGAAGCATATAGCAGTGCGTAAATTTCGTCTGAAAACGGGTAGACTATTGATCTCTGCATAGACCACTAAAGTCTCAGGTCTGAAGCGCGATGAAGGCCCATTTCCTAGCTGAACAGTTTGTAGGCCCTCGGTTCTCGGTTAGGCAGAAGTAGCTCAGAGGCGATTTTGAGGCAGGAGCTAGTTCAGAAGACAAAGATGTAGCTCTTCCTCATCAGCGGTCCCTCTTGGCCATCCTGATACGATTCTGGGACAGAAGAGCTGATCAGAGAGTGATGAGTTATCACTCTCTAAACTCAAGTAGGAAGACTGGTATTTCCCTACTTTTGAGGCATAAACCAGCACAAAGTTTCTGTCCAAAAAGAGGCCTTGAACGCCCTTCAGATCTGGGTCTTTAGTTTTCTACGCTGAGATCAATAGGAGGAGATTTTTTCTTTTTCGCCAGGGTTTTCAGAGGAAGCGTCATGCACCGTAGGTGCACCATTCAGGATGAAAAAGAACTCGATGGACTCATTTGGTACACTCTGGAGGAAAGATCCCAATAGCGAAAACGATGCTAATAGTAAGGCTGTCAAGCTTGAAGATGAAGCTGTCTTCGGGCGTCTGGAAGAACCACTCATTGTCGCTCCGATCTCGGAAGCACGTAGAGGAAACTCTCATGTGGAAAGACGCCCTGTTGGTGGTCTTTCAAGCAAGGTGTCTCATCAGCTTACAGAGAGGAACGACTATGGAGGTGCTCTATCCACGATGTAGTGGCCTTGATGTCCATAAGCGCTTTGTGGTGGCGTGTCTGAGTATCGTTGAAGCCAACGGGCGGCGTCACAAAGAACTCCGACAGTTCGGGACCGTAACCAGCGAGATCCTGGCATTGAAAGACTGGTTGAAGGCTCACGGCTGTCGGCAGATCGCGATGGAATCCACCGGCGTCTTTTGGAAACCCATTTTTCACTTGCTCGAAGACTCCTTCGAGATCGTGCTGGTCAATGCCCAACACATGAAAGCCGTGCCTGGACGAAAAGTGCGACGTGAGGTTGCATAGAAGAATGGCTTCAGAGAGTCTCAAAGCTCTCAAGAAGCCTGCTGTTCCACCAGCAGTACTCTTGGGCGGCGAAGCGGGGAGGTAACAACCCGTAGTAGAAGCCCGCCGACAATGACTCTCAGTAGAAATACTGCCTGGGAAACCGTAAGGGGACACGGGGATCTGCCAGCATCGAGGCGGATCGGGGACTAGAGTGAGTGGTATGGTCAAGAAAACTGAACGCTTGATAAACGTCGTAACAGGGCAACAAGCCAAAGATGCTGACAGGCTTGAGCCAGCACGCCCGTAAAAGGGCATCATATCAGCGGGGAGACCCCTACTTTCTATGGGAATGAAAGTATGCTCAACGTCTCACTTGCCTCCGAAAGGCAGGCAAGGACCAGAGTATGACGCCTAGATAGGGAGATCGAAGGTTCCAGCAAACCAGAGAGTCTTCCAGAGCAATCTCGACACGGTGAAAGCTAGACTGCTTTAAACCTAGAACCTAGCGGGAGAAAGCTAGCCTGGTGGGAAGCTGGTGACACCC
>DAOTTD010000264.1:0-4490 GCA_034438015.1 Ktedonobacteraceae bacterium
CCACTTCCCACATATGCTATCCTTGATATACTATCCCCAGAAAGGATAGTGTCCAACGTTCACCCTAAAATAGTGAACGCTTCCTGACCCGTCATCCTCGAAACTGGCAGAACGAGAGAGAGGAACACGCGACACATATGAGTCGTAATCACAACCCCGACAAGAAATCTAGCAATGGATCGAACAACCGCAATCGAAAGACGACACGCTACTCGCCACGCTACCGCGCGCCCAACAATCAGAACGGTCGCATCACAGAAGACGAACGCCTGCTACGACGCCCGACGCAGCCGCTGATCAGCCCGACTGAGCCGATTCCAACCGAGCAGGTAAAAGAGGAAGAGCACGCCCTTGAGCGCGCCCTGAACTTCGATTTCACACTGACCGATCCCTGGCGCGTCTTTCGCATCATGAGCGAGTTCGTTGATGGCTTCGATGTCCTCGCCCACATCCCACCCTCCGTCGCCTTCTTCGGTTCGGCGCGCCTGAAACCTGAGACGGATGCCTATAAAGCGGCGGAGGAGACCGCACTGCTGCTGGCACGAGCCGGTTTTGGCATCATCACGGGCGGTGGTCCCGGCATCATGGAAGCGGCCAACAAGGGCGCTCAGGAGGGCGATACCTGCTCCATCGGCTGCAACATTGAGCTGCCCTTCGAGCAGGCATCGAACCAATATCTGGATGTCTCCGTCGATTTCAGCTACTTCTTTGTGCGCAAAACGATGTTTGTGAAGTACTCAGAGGCGTTTATCATCTTTCCCGGCGGCTTCGGGACGATGGACGAGCTTTTCGAGGCGCTGACTTTGATTCAGACCCAGAAGGTGAAGCACTTCCCTGTGATCCTCTATGATTCAAAGTTCTGGAGTGGCCTCATTGATTGGATCAACAAGGCGATGGTCGGAGCAGGCACAATCTCACCGGAGGACATGCTCCTGCTGCGCCTCTCGGACGATCCCAGGGAGATCTGCAAGATTGTGACGGAGGCGTATAAAGAGAGCTATAGCCAGGATCGTTCGCGACGCGCGCATTATCGCGACCAATCGATCCGCTAGGCACCGGTAGCTTTTGGCTTTGCAGTCAGGATCTGATATAGCCTTGCTGGTAGGAGACGGGGATGATACCATGATGGGAGATGTGGTGATAAGGAGTGTGGTGTGACATCTAACTTCGTTCACAGGAGTATTGACAATGCAAGTAGCACAATATGGCATTTTCGCGCTGGGAACCGGCTCGCACTCCTATTTAGAGTTCGATCTTCAGGCGCATGGCGATCCACTCACGCTGGTTCAGGTGATTGCCAGCCTGAGGGAACCACGCATGACGACTGGAGGAGTGAATCTGGTGGTTGGCTTCAGGCCCTCGCTGTGGGCGCGCGTTGCTCCCAAGGATATGCCAGCAGGAGTGACGGACTTCGAGCGAGAAGTGCATGGTGTCGATGGGTACACAATGCCCGCCACCCAGCATGACCTGTGGGTGTGGGCAGCAGGCCATGCCTACTTTACCGTCTTCGATGTCGCGCGAGAAGCCATTGCTGCCCTTGCACCTGTAGCACGCCTGGCTGACGAAGTAGCAGGGTGGACTTACAAGGAGAATCGGGACTTAACCGGCTTCATCGACGGGACGGAGAATCCTCGTCTCTCTGAAGCACCCGAGGTTGCATTATTCCCCGATGGGTCGCCAGGTGCAGGTGGCAGTGTAGTCCTGGTACAGAAGTGGACGCACGATGCCGCTGCTTTCGATGCGCTCCCGCTTGAGGCGCAAGAGAAGGTCATCGGACGAACCAAAGAGACGAGTACAGAGTTGGATGAGGAGGTGCGTGGTGCCCAATCACACGTCTCTCGAACGGTGGTTGAAGAAAATGGGGTAGAACACCATATCTTCCGCCGCAATAGCCCTTTCGGGACGGCCACTGAGCATGGGACGATGTTTATCGGCTTCAGCAACGATCAACATCTCCTGGCCCGCATGCTCGATCGTATGGCGGGTGCAGAGGACGGCATACGTGACGCCCTGACCATATATACAACGGCGGTCAGCGGCGCCTATTACTTCGTTCCATCGGTAGAGGCACTACGCAGGTTTGCCTCCCCAGACGACTAAAAGACGCTATGTTGCTTCGAGTGGTTCAGGCTTCTCGTACTGCAGCACGGTCAATCCTACAAGCACAAGCAGGCTCCCGACAATCTGCGAAAGATCCAAACGCTGCCCAAGCCAGAAGTAGGCGATGACGCCGGCAGCCACCAGTTCGAGCATACCGGCGATCCCTACGCGGGTAGCGTCGAGGCGGCGCAGGGAGCCAAGCATCAGGCTGAACGGTATCGCCATCCCGAAGATACCGACTATACAGATCAGCAGAAAGTTCTGGGGCACCCACGTGCTTGCTGGAACGCGCCACGGCGGCTGCACGCAGAACCAGAAGACGGTCGCGACCAGGGCCCCATACGTCGTCGTCGAGAGTGGTGAGAGGTCGCGGCCCGCACGTCGCCCCAGCAGCAGATATGCGATATACGTCACCAGCGCTAAAACAGCGTAGAGCAGGCCGACAGGGTTCAGTCCGTTGAAGCTGAAGCGCCAGACGCCCGTGAGCAGCACGATGCCGCCAAAGGTACACAGCAGCGCGACGAGGATGTAGCGCGAGGGGAGACGCCGCCGCCAGATGGCCTCGCCGAGCGTCATCCAGGCCGCCGCACTAAACTGGATCACCAGGGCAATCGCGATGGGCAGCAGGCTGATGGCGACAAAGTAGGTGTAGGTGACGAGCGCCAGCGAGAGTCCAAATGCGACCAGCCAGCCCCAGTGACGAGGGCGCACAATGAGCGCCTTGCGCCGACCCACCAGCAGGACCACGAACAGGCAACCGCCGCCGATCAGCATACGAAACTGCACCAGGGTGATGGGCGTGATGCCTTCATCAAAGAGGAGGCGCGAGAGGTTGCCATTGAAGCCGAACAGGAGTGCGGCGGTCATCACCAACAGGTAGCCGATAAACTGGGTAGAGATGTCCCGCCGCCTGCGCATTACGCTATCACTCCCCCGCAGAGGCTGCAGAAGCGCCTGTTCATCTGCTCGCGTCCACAGTGGGGGCAGCGGATCAACTGCGGCTCGCTGGCCGTCGTGCTCGTGGGGCCGCTCTGCGCGCCATTGCTGGCAGTGGCCGCCGAACCAGGCGTGCGCGGGTAGCGTCCCTCCAGGATATCTTTATAGCCCCGGCTCTCGGACCAGTTCATAATCTCGCGCGCCCGCACAATCGTCAATGGGTGGCTTAACGGCGTGACCACCAGCATTTTATACATGCGGTCAAGGATGTTCGCATCCGTCTCCTCATAGAGATCGGCCTGCTTCAAGAACTCGCGGGCGTCCATCTGATCCCTCTGAAACAGCGTACCGCCGCTGAGCTTCATCATCAGCGAGAGCATCACCTGGGGGTCCTGTACCACCAGCATGCCAGCGCGGTCCGCCGTAAATTCTGACTTGCGATCCCACTCCAGCAATGCCGCTTCCAGGCTACGCCCAATCAGGCGTCCGATGCCCAGCGTCATATCGCCGAGCAGCGTCACCAGGAAGCTGATGCCGCGCGCCATCGTCTTATAGAGCACATGCCCCGACTTGATGTGACCGAGTTCATGGGCAATCACCGCCAGCACCTCCTCCCCGTTCATCAGGTCGATCAGGCCGGTGGTGATGACGATAAAGGGATTGTCGTGCCCGCTGGTATAGGCATTGGGGATGGGAGTCTGTGCTACATATAGTTCGGGCTCGCGTATATCAAGGATCGCGCAGGCCTCCTGCAACTGACTGTACAGTTGGGGACATTGCAACGGAGAGACGCGCACCATCTGAGCCACGTGCTGGATATAGGCGACGCGCTCGGGGAGCAGCTCGATAAACTTGCGCACCACGATATCCAGTCCTGGTACTCTCTGGAGCGCGCCAAGGGCCGCCCGGTCGTAGGGATGTTGCAGCACAACCGGGTCCAGGCCGGGAAAGCGCCGACGCGCCTTCGGCTGAGCAGTAGACATACGAGGCTACCTTTCTACTTCATTTTCATTTATTTTATATGACACAGGGAAGAGTCAAGAAATATCTGTAGCCTCGTGGTTCAGTTGTTCGTCAGACCTCGAACTCAACTACGATGTGTGGGAGTTTGAGCTGGGCCTTGCTATAACAAAACAACTGGATTGCGCGAGCCACAATCTCGTTGTCGCGCGGCTGATGCAGTTTTTCGTGCTGCACCACGCGCCTCGTCGTGACCTGTATTCGCCATACGCCATTCATACGTTTGAGGCCCGCAGGCGTTGCAACTCGTAGTAGAGCGGCGACGCGGGGAGACTGACGGTTGACAACTTGCAGAATATCTGCCCAGTGTTCAAACATCACCGAAGTGAATTGTTCTGCGAATTCGTCGTAGCGAGCATGCGGCTTCTTTTGCTCCACGGAGGGCCTCCTCGTTTCACTGAAGGTACTGGCGGCATGCCTCAAGTATACCATAT
>DAOTTD010000265.1:0-7771 GCA_034438015.1 Ktedonobacteraceae bacterium
GAGGTCACTGTTCAGGTAGTTGAACAGGCCACAAGCCAAAACTTCGGCTCTCCCGCTGCTTTCACCAGTATATCCTCCTGAGAGATTGCCTTTCAGGGGACTACACTCAAACTATTATATGAGCCAAGTATACATCGGCGTTAATAGTAATGAGCGTTTTGGTCTTGGACAGTTCGAGTTTGAGGTGTTCATTGAGGAACTCCCCAACTTTGCTTTTGATCTCTTCCGCTTCCTCTTTGGGGCCGATAAATCCGATGAGCCAATCATCTGCATAACGACAGTACCTGATTCTTCGATAATCAGGGTCGTAAGGGTCAACGGAGGGAAGTGTTCGCCGTTGTTGTTCCAGGCGTTTTACCTCCTCCATTTTCCCCTTTTTCCGCTTTCGTTGAATGGTCGTGTCAATACGGGAGTAGGCTGGATTGGCTCGTCGGCGATCTCCTCTACTGTAGACTGGGATGAGTGTTTCTTCGACAAATGCGTCAAGTTTGCTCAAGGAGATATTCGAGAGAATTGGCCCAAGTCGAGTAGGAGCGGAGCGCACCTTCTCATCTCGCAATGAGCGTGTTTCTCTACTCCTCTCGCCAAATGAAGTAGGATACCGGGGAGGTCCCTCACGGGCCTTGGATACCATACTGATTTTTGTGTAATGGCGTGAAGCGAGAAGGCGTTAAAGCCAGTTTAGACCTAGCTTCCGGGCTTTTCTGCCATGTACCGTTACACAAAATTCGGTATGGCATCCGGGCCTTGTCCGTTACCCTCTTCCCGAACCGGACTGGACCGTTTCCGTGTCATCCGGCTCTCCGGTCCCTGTTTCCGAAATGCTGCGGTGGATGTTCCTGCATGGATCTCCTCGTGACATTTCCGACACACGACCAAGGTTTTGCGTCGGCGCGCTGCCATTTGTTTGACCCATAACGGTTTCTCTCTTCGTCCTGCTTTTTCCAGATCGGCTAGCTTGCGGATATGATGCACCTCTACTTTCTCGCGTGATCCGCAGAGTTCGCAGGTGTCGGCTAACGTCCGCTGAAGCAATTCGCTCCGGTTGGTCATGACGAATTGAGGGAGGCGATCAACAAGGACAGCATCTTGTTTGCGCTTGAGGGGAATTCCCCCAAAGTGCGTGACAAGTGGCTTCTTGTTGTCTCGTTGCACGACCACTTGCAAGCATTTTCTTGGTCCATAAGGCGTTTCGATGGTGGCTTTGTACCTCTTTGCCATCTTCGTGACGCTCGACCGGTGTTTGCCTGCCAGCGTTTTGAGCAGCGATGTTTCTGCAATCCAGTGCAATTGGTTGAACCAGCCAACATTGTGAGCCAGGAGATAGTACTGGACGATCCCTCGGTACTCCGACTGATATTTGCTGACAATGCTGTAATCACTGTCGCGGATCAGCACGCCTCGTTGGGCCGGCTTTCCTTTTCGCATATACAATGCACATTTTTGTTCAATGACTTCCTTGGGAACTCGTAAGGCTACCACCTCGTTGACTTGTCGTTGCCCTCGACGGTCGAGTTTGTCATCGACGTGCTGACTCACGATTTGATAGCCGAGGAATTTCGCCGCTCCTGTTCGCGCATGCGTCAGGAGTGTTTTCTCTTCAGATAGCTCTAGCTTGAGTGACTCGCGCAGGAACGCTCTGAGTTCGCGTTTGATTTCCTCAGCCTCCTTCTTTGGGCCACTGAAACCAAGCACCCAATCATCGGCATACCTCACGTAACGGAGTCGGCGGTAATTGGGATCTTGAGGATGTTGGCTCGGCAGCTTTCGCCGCTGTTTGCGCAGCGCACGGACAGCTTGTCGATCCCCTCGGCGCTTGGCACGGGCGATGGCATTGATCATATTCTGGTACGCAGGATTTTTAGCTCGCCGCTTCCCTCGGTTGTATTTAGGCAGCAAAACGGTCTCGACAAATTTGTCCAGTTGGTCCAGGTAGATATTGCTGAGGATTGGACTGCATACCCCTCCTACAATGTTGCAAAAAAGGTGGTAGAGTTCGAGTACCAGGAGGAAATCCCGCGTCACCGCCTTCGTGCAGCCTATGGCGATGGTTTTAAAGGCGCGCCATTACGGTGTCAAGTATCTGGCGAAGGCGTCTTCCCGCAGGATACTGGAATGTGTGATGGACAAGCCACCCAAGCCTTCGCAGCCTCGCCGCAAGAAGTCCCCGTCGTTGGAGGTTCACGCCATGTTTGAACCCAGTCGCCTTGCTCAACAGTGCCTTGCCGACGCTTATGCTCGTCTCATCCCGACCGTGCACCAGCGTCTGAGCTCATCACAACCCAGTGTCAAACCAGTGCAGCCCGATAGAGAAAGGACCGCTCAATGAAACCAGCCCAAGTTGCCTTGTACGCCCGTGTCTCCTCAGACCAACAAAATGAAGCCAGGACTATTGAAAGTCAGGTCGCCGATCTGCGAGCCCGTATTGCAACCACAGGAATGACGCTTCCTGCAGAGCTAGAGTTTGTAGACAATGGCTACAGTGGAGCCACCCTCATTCGCCCTGCCCTGGAACGCCTCCGAGATGTGGCTGCGGCAGGAGGCATTGATCATCTCTACGTCCATTGCCCTGATCGGTTGGCGCGTAATTATGCTCATCAGGTACTCTTGCTTGAAGAGCTTCTGCGTGCCGGAGTCGAGGTGATTTTCCTGAACCGAGAAGTAGGACAGACGCCTGAAGATCAGCTCCTGCTCCAGGTTCAAGGCATGATCGCGGAGTACGAGCGAGCGAAAATCCTGGAGCGAAGCCGGCGAGGGAAACGACACGCGGCCCAGGTGGGAAGGGTGAGCGTGCTTTCTTGTGCGCCCTATGGGTACCGTTATATCAGTCCATGGGACGCAGCAGGTGAGGCACGCTTTGAGATTGTTCCAGAAGAAGCTCGTGTGGTGCGTCAGATCTTTGAATGGGTAGGGCAGGACCGCTGCTCCATTGGGGAGGTGGTACGTCGCTTGAATGCAGCCCATGAGCAGACCCGAACAGGCAAGACTGTCTGGGATCGCGCAACCGTTTGGGGGATCCTCAAAAATCCGGCATACAAGGGTGAAGCCGCGTTTGGCAAAACAGCCGTCGAACCGCTGCGACCGCGCTTGCGAGCTCAACGCAGCCGCAGCCTCCAGCCGAAGAAAGCCTACTCTGTCCATGACGTTCCCCCCGACCAGTGGCTCTCTATTCCTGTCCTGGCCATCGTCGATGCGGCCTTATTCGACACCGTGCAGGAGCAATTACAGGAAAATCGTAAGCGGGCACGGGTATCCAAGCGGGGAGCGCGCTACTTATTGCAGGGCTTGATTGTGTGCCTGTTGCGGGTATGCTTATTACGGAAAGCCCATCAGCCCAAGTGCGCGCAAACATCATGAGCGGGCTTATGCCTATTACCGCTGTATTGGCTCTGATGCGTACCGCTTCGGTGGGGTCCGGTTGTGCTGGAACAAGCAGTTGCGAACAGATCTGGTGGATGAAGCGGTCTGGGAGGAAGTCTGCCGCCTTCTGGAGCACCCGGAGCGACTGGAGCAAGAGTATCGACGCCGCCTGGTGCAAGAGGAAAAGACGCCAGACGAGTTGAGCAGTCTCCAAGCACGGATGGGCCGATTGCGGCAAGGAATTGCCAGGCTGATTGATAGCTACGCCGAGGGGCTGATCGACAAAGAGGAGTTTGAACCCAGGATGACACGTATGCGAGAACGCTTAAAGCAAATCCAAGAACAAGCTCAACAGATCATGGATGAAGCCAGCCTAGAGCGTGAACTGACGCTGATCCTTGGTCGTCTCGATGAGTTTGCCGGACGCATCAAGCAGGGACTGCACCAAGCCGATTGGCTCACGCGCCGGGAGATCATTCGGGCGCTGGTCAAGCGCGTTGAGATTGACCAGGAACAGGTACGCGTCGTCTTCCGCGTGAACCCGCCCCCTCCCTCTACTCCACAGGCTTCCTCAGAAAAAGCTTCCCAAAGTTTGCAACATTGTGGGAGGCGTGCACACGCCGCCTTGCGGTGCCCCGCTCAGCGTCTCATGCCAGCGCCATTCCTCTAAATACCCAGCCTGGAGCATGTGCCGAATTAAACGGAGAAATCGGTGATCGTGGACGCTCTCTCCCAGGATATCCATGAGTACCCCATGATCCAAACTGCCGAAACAGTCGGAGATATCGCCCTCAATGTACCAATGCACGCCCTTCCAGGTCTGCACAATTTCGCTTAATGCCGTATGGCACCCGCGTCCTGGGCGAAACCCGTGAGAATGCTCGCTAAAGCGCGGCTCAAAGTAGGCGTCCAGTATTTGGCGCACCACCTCTTGCATCACTTTCGACGACCAGGAAGGAAGTCCGAGCGGGCGTACCTTCCCACTCCGTTTAGGGATGTAGATCCGTTTCACGGGAGTCCATCGCCACCGTTCTTGACGGATGAGGTCAATCATGGTGTTGATTTTCTCTCTGGACATGCCGTCCACGGTTTCTCCTGTGGTGTCTGGCGTCATGGCTCCATCATTGGAGTAGAGACGCGCATACGCCTGGAGGTACAACTGTGGATTGTAGAGCTGCCGATACAGCCTGGTGAGCGGTAATCCTCGCTCACCGCGATTTCGGATGATACCCAGGACTGTTGTGGCCTCCTGCATTTTCGCATACCTCGCTTTGCTGAGTATCTAGGTCCCTGTGCCCCTTTGCCCTGTACGCTGCTTTCCAGCGCTCCCTGGTGGGACGTGACCCCCACGACTCATATGGGCACTCTGTTACCCTAAAGGTCGCCCTTCGTAGGTAATCCCGTGGTACGTCTTTGAGATACGTTCTAGCCTCACGTTGGGGTCTCCACTCATCTCTTGATCTGACTTCGTTAGTCTTCTTTCACCTTCAGGGATTGCCTCGGCCTCCGGTTCAGACCAAAGCAGAAGATGACACCGTTTTCAAGCGTTCTTCCGATGGGCGTTCCAGTTCACCAAGTCGAGATTGGAGTTTAAGCAGTCTAGCTTTACCCATGGTGGGCGAGCCATACGGCAGCCATGCTTTACAACGCTTTCAAGCATGCGCCATTTCACCAGCATGCTCTTGTTCCGTTTGGCTTTCGCCGCCGGGTGAGCTGGTGGCTCAAGAACACCTCCCTAGTTCTTCCTGTCTGCGACAGGGATATCTCAAAGCGCCTCACGGCGCACACCGGACTTGATACTTTCGCATCATCCGGCTTTCCCTCATTGCAATCGTTTGTGATCCCCGTACGGCGTTGTTTGCACATGGCAGGTTTCACAGAGTAACAGGGCGTTGCTTTTCGCATCTTTTCCGCCGTAGCGGCGGGCTTTGATGTGATGCAGGTCCAGATTAACTGTACTGCCGCATCGCTCACATTTCGCTCCCCGCTCTGCCATCACTTCTTCTTTGATGACTCTCCACTGCTCATTGTTTTCCGCGTTGCCAAGCCAGATATAATTCGGTAGTGGGGTCTCCCTTTCCTCAATGGTAGTTTCCCATTCCCCTGTCAGGTAAGGGTGTGGGTGGGTCCGTGACCGATATTTCGTAATCGGCAGGTCGCTCATCCGATAGAGATAAAGCGTCGTTTCTCCTTTCCGAATACCGAAGTTGTCGCGTTTCCCCTGCTGGCGCAGTTTGTACATGGAGAAAATCTTCCTTGTTGGGAGTCGATGACGCTTCTTCAACCAGATGAGGAGGCGGTTCGGTACCCAAAAGTCCAGAGCTTTCGCCGTTTGTTTGGCGTTGCAATGGCGATAGTAGGTAATCCATCCACGAAGCACTGCGTTGATAGCACTAAATTTGAGGAGTGGTTGATCTTTGTACCGACGCCTTTTCGTCATCTCCTTGACTTTGGCTTTTAAGCGTTCCTGCGCTTTGCGGGTAGGCGTGACGAGCATCTTCGGTCGATCATGTCCACTCACATAGCGCCGAACGTGATAGCCCAGAAAGTCAAATCCGTTGTTCACATGGGTAATGTGCGTCTTTTCTACCGAAAGCTCTAGTTTCAGTTCGTCACGTAGGAAGGTCTGAAATTCGTCTCGGAGCCGATAGGCTTCTGCTTTGCTGCCGTTGGTGAGAAGCAACCAGTCATCGGCATATCGGATGAGGGCACAGTTTCCCAGGCGTTTCTTCCGGCGGTACTCTTTCTGTTTTGGACGCAGGCTGCCATACTTGTTCCACCAGTAACGATCTAGTTGATGCAAGTAGATATTTGCCAACAAGGGCGCGCAGATTGCGCCTTGTGGGACGCCAAGTTCCGTTCGTTGAAAAAGACCATGCTCCATCACTCCTGCTTTGAGGAAACATTTGATGAGTTTGAGAAGTCGCTGGTCTGCAATGCGTTCTGCCAAGCAATTCATCAGGATATCATGTTGCACATTATCAAATGCACCCTTGATATCCCCTTCAATGACCCAGAAGTGTTTACTCTGATTGTTGATGTAGCTATCGAGGGCGGCGATACAATCCATTGTCTTGCGTCCTGGCCGGAAGCCATTGGAGCAATTAAGGAAGTCGCTCTCCCAGATAGGTTCTAACACCATCTTAATCAGCATCTGCACGACTCGATCTTTGATGGTGGCGATGCCGAGTGGACGCATTTTTCCATTGGCTTTTGGGATATGGACGCGCCGAACGGGGACTGGACGAAAACGCTTCTCTCGAAGCTCTTGTTGTATCTCCCGTATGAGAGCAATATATGCCTGTGGTGGGTCATATGTCGCCCTGGTTGCGCCATCAATCCCTGCTGTTTTGGCTCCCTTGTTGGAGAGAACCAGACTGAGGGCTTTGTGTATCCACTCTTCCTGGCAAATGAGCCGGTAAAGGTGATCAAATTTGTGTGTTGGGTTGTGCAATGCTTTCAGGGCAAGGCTGCGTTGGGTTTTGATGATATCGGACATACATTTTAGTCCTCTCGTACCCGTGACGTTTCCTCTTACAATGACTGTGGCCCTTCGCCTTGTGCCGGACTCTTTTCCGGCTCCGACTACTACGGCCACTCCGCCACGCGATGATCACTTCAATCGCAGCTAATCCAGTCTGGAGCGGCGTTCGACTAAGCGCTCGTCTCAGACCGATCATCGCGCTTCCTACGTTCACACAGCAGTACGTGTTCTGTCTCGCCGTAGGCTCCCTCTTTACGCCCGTCAGGTACAGACCCAGTACCCGCGACAGCAGCCGATAGCTTGTACCCCTCTATATGCTTCCAGTGTGAAATTGCGGAGTGAGCCTCTGCCTCTTGCGGCCTGGCATCAGGCTTCAGAGATGTCTTGCAGGGGCGATTCCGCACATTCGGTGTGGAAGCATTTAGCTAGTGCGGTTTGGTCCCAATCAATAGACCGTTTCATCAAGGCCAATAGATACCTCGATTACCCGCTGTCTCACACCATCTCCGTCGTTTCGCAGTGTGCTCAAGGTGAGGACGCTTCAAACAAGGGTTCCTCGCGTAGCCATAGCGAGACTCAGGCTAGAGACCTCATACTGTAACGGAGTGCCAGTATTTCGTCCCGTGTTTTCTGGGCTTCAAACAGGTTCTTGCTCTTTGTCCCCTGCCTGCCAGATCAGCCTTAGCATCCTGGGGGAGATGCTACTTCGTCAATTGGATGACTCCTTTCATGAAGATTACGGCTGTATGCTTCGTAGCGCACTGATTGAACCTTGCGGAGCACCGCTAAACGTGCGGTTCCACTTATGGTCGGCGGAGAGATTACTCTCTCCACCGCCAATTCAGAACTGTGCATGACACTTTTGCGTCACACAGCTCCTCAGTCTATGGTCATTTGGTATTGATACCAGCAGCCTTCATGGCCTTG
>DAOTTD010000266.1:0-8389 GCA_034438015.1 Ktedonobacteraceae bacterium
GAAGGCCAGATTACGCGCCTCAAATTGCTCAAACGCCAAATGTATGGCAAGGCTCACTTCGGCCTCCTCAGAGTACGCGTGCTGCATGCCGCTTAATCTTTCACATCACGCAAAGTGAGCCAGAGCCACTTTAAGACTTCCGTTTGCGCAAGCTGGCCAGAGATCTGCTCCAGAAGGGAAAACTGTGTGAGTACACAAAAGATCGGCGTCCTGATAGCCGATGATCAACGCCTGATGCGGGAAGGGCTGCGCATCATCCTTGAAGATACACCAGACATCGAGGTAATCGGAGAGGCCGAAAACGGGCTCATGGCTACGCAGATGGCGGAGAAACAGCACCCTGACGTGATCTTGATGGATATCCGTATGCCCCTGCTGGATGGCATCGAGGCGACCGAGCGGATTCGCAAGCAAGTGTCACAGGGACAGGGGCCGCGCATTCTGCTTTTAACTACATTTGATACTCCAGAGCTGGTCGTAGAAGGGATGCGTGCGGGTGCGGCAGGATATCTCCTCAAAGATTGTAGCGCTGAGGAGTTGTGTAGCGCTGTGCGGGCTGTTGCACGTGGGCAAGTTCTCCTGCAAGCATCCAGTGCTGCACAACTCCTGGCCGGCCTTCACGCCCAGCAATCACCAGCACCCAGGGACGCATCATTATCATCTGAGGCGGAAAAGTTGGGGCTGACCGCACGCGAATTGGAGGTCGTGCGGCTGATCGCCCAGGGACACAGCAATACGGAGATCGCGGCGGAACTCTTTGTGAGCGACGCAACCGTTAAGACACATATCAATCACATCTTCTCCAAGCTAGGCGCTCGCGACCGGGCGCAGGTCATCGTAAAGGCACGCCAGTTGGGGATCTCCAACTTTTAGGGGGAAAGCGGGGTGCAGGGGCGCCAGCCCCTGACGGAGCGCGAGGGGTCCTCGCAAAACCCCCTTTCCAAAATCCTCCTCAAGGATGGAGCCCCAGTTGGGACTGGCTTGACATGTATTTATGGCTTTACAATGACCACAAGGTTCATATTGACATGGATGGTGCAGTAAAGATGAAAGGTGCCAGCCGTATTGAATGGGCCGATGGACTGCTGATCGTTGCCATTAAACTGCGCCTGCACGACGGGCGCGCCCGGCTCAAGATCGGGCCGCTGCGTGCCATTGCTGTCCCAGCGTCCATTCGAAATAATATGCACCACGGCGACATCATCCACCAGCGTCAACCGATCGCCCTTCTTAATCGTAATGCTGGTGGAAACAAACTGCGTTTCGTTCATATGCACGGTTGGTGCCTGGTCGCCCGCTGCGGCGAACAACGTGCAGGCTGTACACAAAAAAGCAAGCAGGACCAGAATGATATATGCCGAGAGAATTTTTTTCATAGTGAATAGAACGCTCCTCGTCCGTGGTGTGCTATAGCGTGCTTCGAGTATACATCTCCCGCATCACTTTGGGTGAGAGGATGGTACCTGATAGGAGACAGGTCTTTTACCCGATATTTGTGTAGGGATATTTCCGATGGCTGGGCAGGTCAGCGATGCATCAAGTACTGGCGGTCTCAGCGGTCCTCGCAACCCGCTCAGACTTCATTCGCACAAAATGCTGCGTCCCAAGCATCCGCAAGATCAGCCTCTGGGACTGAGGGAACACCGGCAGAGCCGTTTGAACAGCCATCGGTTCTGGTTTATCGAGAGCATAGATCCTCCCATGCCAGAGCAGCGTACAGTGTCCAGCAGCCAGAACGTTGCGATATCAATCTACCTCTGGCCCATAGGTTAACGCGATCACAAAATCATCTCCAACGGGCTCAACCATGATTGGAGTCTCATATGTCTTTCCGCTTCGACGACCGATATGACGAACAAGCGCAAACGGGCCGCGGGAAAAGTTCGCAAATCTGCGTGTTATCCGATTGGTGATGTGCTTATTAAAGGTGCGTATTCGATTGTGTGACATCATATCCTCCTGAAAAAACAACGACCTCGGGTGTCAATGCGCGCATCATGATCTCGACAATCGCGTCGGCGCGTTCGAGCGCCGGGGGGTGCGCGTCCTTCCCTGCGAAAGCGATGTCTAATTTAGCACTGTCAGGTTATTCGGGTAGGTACTTAGTAATCGTAAATGGCGCTACGCTATAGTAGTTTCCTGTCGACGAGGGTGCGTGTGAATGATCTCACATACCGGTCCAGCCCACGAGCAGCACTTGCGTTCCTGTGACTCTGTTGAACTGTGTGGGTGCGCCGCCGCCCAGGGAGCCGTAGTACATAGCGTAGGTATTCGTCTTTGGATCGACCTCTTGCAGAGCGTAGTACTCATTGTCGCGTGAGACGTTGGACCAGGCGTACTGTGTGAATGGACAGAGCGACTGTGTATTGTTCTTGTCGCTACTCAGTTGTGCCAGCCCCGTTCCATCGGTATTCATCTCCCAGAGGCCGTTCTGGCTGGTATCGCCGCTGTAGTTCTCGATGAGCAGAAGTAATGTGTTATTGGTGACGGCGCGCAGCATCGTCACCGCCTGTGGCAGGGTCTGTATCGTTTTGGCGCTTCCTCCTAATGCCGGTTGGCTGGTAATGGCCGTGGGGCCGAGCGGCGTGGATTGTCCGCCTCCCACGGGTGTTGCAAGGTGGCAGGTGCTGAGAAGGAGTAGCTGCGAGTCGTAACTGCTATCGAAGCTGCCGCAGTTCTGTGTGCCAGTCACGATCTTCTGCAAGGTCTGCTGTTGAGCGCCTTTATTGATATCGAGCAGATAGATATTTTGTGTATTCGAGCCATCGACGGAGCCAACCATATAGACGTGCGTGTTATCGAGCCAGACCTGTGGGAAGAGGTTGGATGGTGACGCCAGTTCCTGCTGTAGGTCGCCGCTGATGATATCCAGCAGGTAGGTCGTGCCCAGATTGCTGCCGGTGGGACCCGTATTGACGACGACTCTGTATACAGGAGTCCCTGTAGTGGATGTGGCAGACTGATTGCTGCCGGTGGGACCCGTATTGACGACGACGGTCCTCTGATCGAACGACCACTGGATATGGCTGATGGCCTGGCCAGCGGGAGCGCAGTACAGCGTCTGCAGCCCCTGTCCGTCTACGCGCACCAGGCGCAACTGGCTCTGGCCCGCGATGTTGGCGACGAAGAGGACCCATGCGCCGTCCTGCGAGAGCTGGGCCGCACTGATATAGGCCTCTGGCATCTTGCTGATCTCGATGGTCTTTGTCAATAGGCCTGGCATGATCTCGTGTCGCATGATGGTGGCCACCGTCGGATTGCTGGCTGTGCCTTCATTAATGATATATACAACACTATCCCGGTTCCCAGGTACCAGTTGAGCCATAACGGCTGCGTGCGCCTGTCCCGTAGCCGGGCAGTTTGTCTGCGTCGTTGTTAACGGCACGATCGTCGCGACGACGGAGGGAGTAGGACCGCTCTTGTCGCCGGTTGTGCTTACTACAGCCGTCGCGCCCTGCGTCGCAGGTACCCTCCTACCTCCGAACAGGCCCTGTGTATAGAGTACACCGCTCAGGCCCGCCGCAAGGGCCAGGATGATCAGGACCAGCACAACGATCAGAGGCATAGCTGAGCGCCGCGCGCCCGGGGGTTGCGATCTTGCTGAAAACGGGCGCGTCGTCGGTTGCGTGATGGGTTGAGGGAGTGACAGCGACGCGTCAGGGAGGGTTTGGGATCTTAATAAAGGGTTATCGGGTTGTGTTGGTGAGGAGTGGGCGGCGTGCGTCGCCTGCTGTAGATGGACGGCAGGGTTGGATGAGATGCGCTCTGTTGCATTGCCTGCCAGCGTTGCTGCTCGCTCTACAGCCTGCTGTAGCTCGTCGGGACGTTGATAGCGCCTGGTGGGATCTTTCTCCAGGGCGCGCAGTACGACCGCTTCCAGTTCCGGCGTGATCAGTGGATTGAGTTCGTGCGGTGGACGTGGTTGTTCGTAGAGCTGCTTCACGAGGATGCCCATGTAGTTGTCGGCCTCAAAGAGGTGCGAGCCCGTCAGCATCTCGTAGAGCACAGTGCCAAGCGCGTAGATATCGCTTGCCGGTGATCTGTTCCGGTGCCATGTAGTCAGGCGTGCCGGTGAGCGCATGCGTCGTCATGCCGGAGGCCTCATTGAGGAACGGCGTCTTCCCATCTTCCCCCGACAGGACCTTGACCAGTCCGAAATCGGAGAGCATGAGGGTGCCGTCGGCCTTGAAGAGCATATTGCCCGGCTTGATGTCGCGATGAATGAGATTGCGGTCGTGGGCATATTGCAATGCGCTCAGAATCTGGCTCATCAAGCGTACTACATCACTGGCGGGAACGGCTCCGCGCTTGCGTAGCCAATCGCGCAGTGAGCCGCCGGCCATGTGCGGCATCACCAGGTACGCGTTCCCATCCTGTTCACCATACTCGTAGACGGGAAGAATATGTGGATGATCGAGCTGTGCCAGTACCCGCGCCTCACGTGCGAAGCGGTGCAGGAAATCCTGCGTGTAGCCATCTCTGGGCATAAATACTTTGATGGCCACCTCGCGTTGGAGGTGAATATCTTGCGCCAGAAACACGGTAGCTGAGCCGCCATAGCCCAGGGCGCGCAATAGCTGATAGTGCCCCAGGAGCTGTCCGACCATCTCTTCAGGCATCATACTGTTTTCTCCATAAAGTTAGCATAGTATATCTATTATTGCGGGCACCCTTGGAGCATTTCCGGCCCACATCTAATACCTCCTTGCATTCAAATGAGTGCGAAGCACTAGCTGCGAAGGCAGCGTTTTTGAATGCAGTCTGGTATAATAACGAGTTATAGATGCAAGTGTATCTATATAAGTAATAACGTAGGGTGCGGCAAACTGTCAGGAAACGTTGAAAGGTTGACTGGTGGCGCGTCTATGGGAATTTATGCGTCGCGTCATTCGCCTGTGTGGCGTCCACAGCCGGTTCGAGATTGATCACAATCGGCTCCTGCGAATTGCGCACAATCACCCATTGCGAGGGCGTAGGGCCCGGATTGATCTCCTGGTGAGGCACAAAGGGTGGCACATAGATGAAATCGCCCGGCTCGACGCTCTCTTCGAACTCCAGGTTGTCGCCCCAACGAATCTTTCCACTACCTGATACTACGTAAATCACGGTCTCGAGTTCACCATGATGATGTTTTGCGCTGGCAACATGGGGGGCGACCACCGTCACGCCCGCCCAGATGCCCTGGGAACCTGCCAGATCGCGCGATACTGCCGCGACGCGCTGCATGCCCGGTGTCTGTGGCGTATTGGCGTCGAACTGTTGCGGCCTGACCACGCGTACGTGCTGCCAGTCCTGTTGCTGGATCGGCTGTTCCGCCTTATTTGTACTCATTGTGGAAAACCTTTCCTCCAGGGGTGGTATCGTCGGCCAGCATCCCCTTCCAGATTGCGAAAAGAGCCAGCTATCGCTCTACTGGTCTGCCTGTTGAGCTAACTGGAAAATATTCGTCGGCATCCGCTCCTGGAGAATATCTTCCATGCGCAGTTGCACAGCCCGTTTTGTCGTTGGATGCGTGAGGATATAGAACTTTTCCTGGCGGATGGCGTCGAAGACCATCTCCGCTACCTGTGAGGGTGCCAGTGCTGCTTGCAGCAACCGATGTATAGCCTGTACCACAGCCGCCATCTCAGGACTTCTGGGCTGCTCCTCTGGGGTATTCTGTAAGGCTTGCGGACGATTACGTTCCGCATCCAGGATGCGCGTGTTCACCCATTCCGGGCACAGGACCGAGGCGTTGAGCTTCGCTCCGCGCGCAGCCAGTTCAAGGGCCAGAGTCTCGGAAAGCGTGACGACCCCATGCTTGGATACACCGTAAATTCCCCCGCCTGGACTCGAGACGAGGCCAGCGGCTGAGGCCGTGTTGACGATATGGCCCTCGGTGTCTTGCGCCAGCATCCGGGGAACAAAATAGTGAATGCCATAAATGACCCCCACAGGTTGACACCCAACACCCACTGCCAGTCGGCCAGGCTGCTCTCCCAGACGGTCGTGCCGGCACTGACCCCGGCGTTATTGCACAGTAGATGCACGGCTCCATAGGTAGCGAAGGCTTGCTGGGCCAGGCGCTCGACATCTGCGGCCTGGGATACATCGATGCGCACAGCCAGCACCCGGGCACCGCTGGCCTTCAGTTCTTCCTCAGCCTGCTTGAGGGCGCTCTCCTCGACATCAGCCAGTACGATCTTCATCCCCTCCTGGGCGCTCTTTGCAGCCAGGGCGCGTCCTATGCCGCTGGCTGCTCCGGTCACAACGGCCACTTTGTCCTGGAAAACCTTCATGCTGCACCTATCCTTTCTCACAAGGGTACACGTTTCTTACACACGACTAGTGTACTCTCTAACCGACAGAGAATCCAGGGCGCGGTGATGGGCAGTCCGCCGCCAGAATCATGAATTGTCATGGTCCCATGTAAGAAAAGTGGCGACCAGGCTCCCAAACCCTCCGCAGGGCCCGCGCAAGGCAGGCCCCTACTAGACGGTCGTCCATCCCACCACCTCCGCGCTCTCGCCCGTCTGGGCCGTGGCGACCAGTGTGGTCGGGCCTCCGTTGAGCGCTCCATAGAGAACATGCGTTAGCAGGGTGTTGCTCGCGGGTGTATAGTCGTAGCCGATCACCGCGTACAGGCGGCCATCGCGCGAGACGCTCGACCAGATCGTGTGCTGATTGCTCAGAAGTTTGCCATCTCTTGTCAGCATAGTGAGTCCGCTGCCGTCGCTATTGATCTTCCACAGGCCGTCCTGCGCACCCGAGGCGAATCTGCCTCCTAGCACGAAGAGGAGCGTCTTTGCGGAGATGGCGCGCACCTGGGTGACGGCGTGAACATGACTGGCGTAGATGACGCGTATGCGCCCGCCCAACGCAGGCTGTGCGCTGATAATGCTGGGCGGCAGCGGCTTGTCCTCCTGCGGCACAAAGGCGCTCTGGCTGAGCAGCAGTTCATTCCCTTTCGCCGTCGGGCACAGGTCCCAGCCGTAGCCCTGGATCTGTGCTACGCGTTTTGTAGTCCCGTTACGGGTATCGAGCAGATACACATCCTGTGGTGATACGCCTTGATCCGTAGAGTACCCTTGCAGATAGATCTGGGTATTGCTGAACCACGCCTGAGGAATATAGCCCGTGTGCGCCTGCGGTACCAGGATGGTCTGTACCTGGCCGCTATCGACATGCAGTAACTTTATGATGGGTGCGACCGGAGCGTGCGTCGGATCAGGTATTCTGAACACGATTGCTTGCTGATCGGGCGACCACAAAAGGTTATCGATGAAGTTAATCGCGGCATCGTTCTCCGGCGTGCAGTACAGTGTCTGTAGCTCCTGACCGTCGATGCGAACCATCTGGATTGCCAGGCGGTTCGTAACCTGGGTGGCAAACAGGATGAATTGTCCATCCGTCGAAAGCTGCGCGTTACTGATGATAGCGTTGTCCAGGCTCACGATAGTCGTCTTCTGTCCACTATCGATATCGTAGCGTACCAGCAGGGCCGCGCTCTGCGAATTGTACGTGTAAACGAGGCTCTGCTGTTTGCCCACCGCGTGACGGAGCATCACGGCGGCCCTGGCCTGGCCTGTCGCGGGGCAGACGGTCAGGAACGCACGCGTAGAAGTAGGGATGTGCGTGGGGCTGGCATGGGCTGGTCTGTTGATCTGCATCAGTTGATAGCTATTCAGTGCGGGCGCCTTAGAGACAACAAAGGCACTCAATAAAAAAAGAACACAGCAGAGCAAAGCTGCCAGGAGCGAGTTCCGGCGAAGTATAGAATACATAAATTCTCCATTTCAGATAATATGATAAATGCGTATATTAATACTCTACAGATATTGTACCTGTATGCTGAAATTCGTCTGTATCTGTTGAGGCCCTCACCTTCTAGTAGGGATGTGGCTTGCCCCCATCCGGCTTGGAGAGCGTGCTCAGGCCACGCAGCGCAGGATTCGGGGACCAGGATGAGGGCAAGCCACATCCCTACTGAACAGTTACATTCGTTTCCAATGCTTGACACACTCCGCGCGATAGTGTATCCTTGGCGCAAGAAACAAAACATAGAGAACGCGCTGACCAGGATCAGTAAACGCTGGTGGAGTCGAACAGCGAGCCGCGAGAGTGCAAGGCGGCAGATGGAGCCACGTTGAACCCGCCTGGGAGCGTCAGCGAGAAGCTGACCGGGAGTCCTCACCGTTATCGCGAGGAGCGGTTGTCTTGCGACCGCGTGAGAGGAGCTATGCGTTGCAACATGGCTCAATAGAGGTGGTACCACGGGTGTTAATCTCGTCCTTGTCTGGGGCGAGGTTTTTTTATGCTCATTTATTGAGAACAAAAAGGGGTAGTTATGGTCAATGAAGAAAGATATGTCGAGGATATTATCGACCAGGAAGACAATTTTTCGAAATGG
>DAOTTD010000267.1:0-12927 GCA_034438015.1 Ktedonobacteraceae bacterium
TAACGCAGGCAGTGATTTCCGCAGGGGAAACGCTTGCCGACATGGCCGGTTATTGGAGTGAGGCGTCACAGGAGGAACGACGTGGTATTGTTGGAGGGGTGCTTTTGGTCGAAGGGCTGATCTACGATCTGGAGCGGCAAGTAATAGTGGGACTGCTCCCCCGTCCAAGCGTTCTGCCTGTTCTGGCGCTGGGGCTGGAAAAAACGGGGAAATGGGAGCAGCGCGATAAAGGATTATGGTTACGTACTGATACCAACCTGCGTTCTAAGAGATATTTCTAAAATGAGGGAAGTAAGTCAGAGAACGGAGACGCTCAGGATCGGCTTCCAGCTGGTTGAGCCCTTCACACACCTTGTCAATCACCTCATCAAGGGATGCTAAAGCCAGATTCGACAGCTTCTTTTCGCGTAGCTCTTCCCAGACATGCTCTACTGGATTGAGCTCTGGACTGTAGGCAGGCTGAGCAATGAGCCGGATATTTTCCGGAAGCGTGAGGTCTGCTGTCACATGCCAGCCAGCTTGATCGACTTGCATGATCACAAAGTACTTCTCATAGGTCTTGGACACATGCGAGAGGAAGAGATTCATCATCTCGGTATCAGCGGAAGGCAAAATGAGCGACGTCAATTTGCCTTCCGCCGGCTCTACAGCGGCATACACATAGATATATTCACGCACGAGTTGACGGGGAGCGTGAGGCCGCACTCCTGGCGGAGCCCAGGCACGCCTGGGGATACTGATGCGGCCAAAGCAGCCTTCATCTTCGGCCATCTTGAGCACCGGTCGCTCATCGCCGGGCTCTCGGGTGTCTAGCGCCGCCTGGACGGCTTGCTGGTAGTTTTTTTTTGAAACGCGTCCTGTTCCCCGGCATTGGCCTTGGGATGCCGTGGTCGTGGAGCCAGCTTGCGCCAGCCATGGCGATCCAAGAGGCGGTAGATGCTCGTGATATGCACCTCATGCTTCACCTCGGCTTCAAATGCCTGATGAATGCGCTCGACCGTAGCAATCTCTCCCCCTTGAGCTTGAGCGAAAAAGGGTTGCAGAAAGCGGCATTCTTGCTCCACACTCAGGTATTCATGACGGCGCCCACCCTTGCCTGGCGTTTCAATCGCAGCCAGCCCCAGGCGGTTGTAGCTGGAAATGACCCGGCGCACCGTCGTGACAGACACGCCGGTATCTCTGGCAATCTCTTCCGCTTTCCGAGGTGCCATCAAGGCATGGTAAATGATCCCCCAGCGTTCTCGAACCCAAAAGCGGGGATCCATTTTCATGCGCCGTTTGACTTCTTCCAATGGATAATGAGCAGCGGCTCGTGTGACTCTCGTTCCCAAAACAGGTCTTTTTCCCTTCCTCCATCGTTTCCTCTATTATACCACTCGGAACGCTAATTGGTATGAGCACTGGCCACCAAAGCGCGACCTGGGAAAAAGGCATGCACCACCTCCACCACATCCCAGCCTGTCGCCTGAGCAGCGCAAAGAAGCGATCAGATTGTTACAGCAACCTGAAATGTCTATTCGTAAGGTTGCGGCCATCTTAGGCACATCGCGAGGGACAATCCATCGCCTGGTAGAGCAGGAAGGGATTGAATTGCAAACCAGTCAGAAGCTGACTCTCGAACAGCGAGAAGAGGCATTTCTCCTACTGGAGAGTGGAATATCATTAAGACAGGTAGCGAAGCACTTCGGGGTCAATCCGGAGTCGCTTCGGCGGCTCGTCGAGCGACATAAATCGCAATAAAAAACACACCGACATTACTTGTGTCGGTGTGTCCCACTGGTGGAGTTCAGACGGAACCGACGGGCGACGGCTACGCTCTCACCAGTGTTAATCCACTTCCATTCCCCCTCTAGCTTCCTCTACCGCAAGCTCCAAGAACTGCTCCAACACGACCAGACTCACGGAAGTCATGCCCTTTTGCCACCAATCACCAGCCGCATGCATCGTCATCAGTACCGCCAACTTCTTGACTGATGGCGGGATGATGAGCCACAATCCGGCGCTCGCGGATGCCTGGTCCTGGGCGCAGGCACTGACCATTGATTCCAGCTTTAGGTATTGTGTTTATGAGTGCGTTCTAAGCTCTATATGGCTCTCCGTCAGATTTGATACTGGTGGCGAAGTCGAAGAGGAGGGCTGGACCTCATCTATTAGGATAGTGAATAAACGATTTTCCGCTTATCTCTGAGGAGGCTAGCAATGTCGCTGAAATCCAGTCCGATCCCCTCTGTACCAGAAGTAACAGCTTGTGTGGCTCGCGCAGCCTTTCCTCATGGGAATGTTCTCATGCAGTTGCGTGACACATTGGGAGCCATTTATACAGATGAGGTATTTGCAGACCTGTTTCCCACGCATGGTCAACCCGCTTTCTCTCCGTGGCGGCTGGCGCTAGTGACGATCTTCCAATTTATGGAAGGCTTGACAGATCGCCAGGCCGCCGACGCTGTGCGCGATCGGTTGGCCTGGAAATACGCACTCAGCCTGGAATTAACTGATGCCGGGTTCGACCATACGGTCCTTTCCGAATTTCGCTCACGTCTGGTCCAGGGCAATGCGGAACAGCGTCTGTTGGATTTGCTTCTGGATCAGTGTCGGAAGGGTGGATGGCTGAAAGCTGGAGGACGGCAACGCACTGACTCCACCCATGTCCTGGCCAAGATCCGCGCGCTCAATCGCACGCTGTGTGTTGGACAGACGATGGTCTACGTATTGAATGTCCTCTCGGAGGTGGCCCCTGAGTGGATTCGTGCTTACGTGCCTGCGGAGTGGGTAGAACGCTATGGGGAGCGGCTGGAGCATGATCGCTTGCCAAAGGAGGAGGAAGAGCGCAAGCAATACGCCAATCAGGTGGGAGTTGATGGCTGGATGCTCCTTGCGGCGTTGGATGCTCCTGCCACACCAGACTGGATGAAAACGCTACCCGCCATCACCACGCTGCGCACCATTTGGGAACAACAGTTTGAAGCACGAGAGCAGGGAGGACAGTGGAGACAAGAGCCAGCCCTGCCTGCAGCCCAGCTCATCAACTCTCCCTATGACCTTGATGCCCGTTATGGCAAGAAAAGGACGACCCTGTGGGTGGGGTACAAAGTGCATTTTACCCAGACCTGTGATGAAGATGCGCCGCAACTCATCACCCATGTCCAGACCACCCAGGCTCCCATCCATGATGAGCGAACCCTCTCGTCGATCCATGCAGGCTTGTCTGACAAGAAGCTCCTGCCAGATCAACATCTCGTAGATTCAGGGTATATCGATGCGGCCAATCTTTTGCAGAGCCAACACCACTATCGAGTAGACCTCCTTGGCCCCGTTCGTCACAATTACTGGTGGCAGGCTGGTACGGAGTACGATGTCACGCACTTTTCCATTGATTGGCAAACCCAAACCGTCACCTGTCCCCACGACCGGATCAGCTCAAGCTGGACGCCCGCTCAGGATGCAAAAGGCCACCCCGTTATCAAAATCAAGTTTTCCCAGAGCGATTGCAAGGTGTGTCCTGGTCAAGCATCCTGCACAGGACACAGCAGGCGCACCTTGACGTTACAGCCTCAGGACAAGATGCAGGCTCTGCTTGTCGCCCGCAAGCGAGAGGACACGAAAGCCTTCAAGGAGATCTATCGCCATCGCGCCGGTATTGAAGGGATCCATTCTCAGGCAACGCGCACGATGGGATTGCGCCGTTCGCGTTACTTCGGCCTCCCCAAAACGCATCTGGCCCATATCGCTATTGCCACAGCGATGAATATTGTTCAACTTACTCATTGGCTCAACGGAGAGGCGCCGGCTCAGACCCGCACCTCTCCCTTCAAACAGGTGATGAAGCAGGCGACCTGAGATGACGTCTTCGACTTCGCCACCAGTATCACTTTTGATGAATCGGGTATTGCAGAGCTATGGACATGGAGCAAGAAATCGCGATGGAGCGGATCTGAATAGTTCGTCTATTCTCCTGATGAGCTTGAATCACCAAACCTGATACTGTTGGCGAACCCAAAAAGTGGGGAATACATATCGAAAAAAACGCCCTTTTCCTAGCGAAGTGGCGATTACATACTCTTTTCCTTGCTTGAATGGCAAGCATGTGGGGAACCCTTTCTCTGAAAACCGGGTTCGCCAACAGTATCAACCTGACGGAGAGCCATTACTATTGTCCATCAACAGTTATTTAGGAGTGTATAGTTCGAGCGCATTGGCTATCACTTCCTCTGCCGCTATGTCATCTACGAAGGAAATGGTATGCTCACATCTCTGCATACTATTATCACTGTTGCAGACTGGGCAGGTCATCCGCCAGGTAATGATTGGTCTCAGATAGTTTCTCGTCAATGTACCAGCCGTCAAAATGTTATAGGCCCAGTAAATACCTACAGTAGGTATACCCACTGCGCACGCCAGGTGGAGCGGTCCGGTATCGTTTGAGATAACCAGCTGGCAGCGTGATAATAAACCAGTTAAGCCGTTTAGTGAGAGACTTCCACACACACTTTGTGCCCTATGATCCGTTCCAGCTACAACTTCTTCCACTATCGCTCTTTCGTCCTCTGTCCCTGTCACAATAACGTGAGCGCCTACCCCAAGGAGCGCATTGCCGACCTGCGCAAACTTTGCGGCAGACCAGCGCCTGCGCGGATCGCTAGCACCAGGATGGAGCACAACAAACGCTTTGCTCGTATCTGCAACGAGCTGACTAGATTCCGCAATGTCCTGTGGCATAACGGTAATATGCGGATCTAGCGTTACCGGCTCTACTCCAATGAGAGACATGACCTCCAAATAGCGTGCGATTTCTGACTGCAAGTAAAGATATGGTTTCCATCGGTCAAGGGCCACGGCCTCAGGCGTCTTCAAGCCGACTGTGACTCTGGCTCCTAATTGCTGGACGAAAGGATTTGAATAGTGGCCTCCCCCATGCAGTTGCAGTGCCAGGTCAAAGTTCTCTCGCTTCATACAGGCGAAGAAGTGTTCCAGCTCCTCTACTTGTTCCTCTGCCTCTGGCTCTGTACTCACCCCCCTGTATGGAGGAATGATAATTGCTCTCTCAATCGGTGAGGTGCGACCGGTAAGAAAAGCGGCATGCCAGGCTTTAGCTAAAAGGATGATCTCAGCTTCAGGATAGGTCATACGTAGAGCTTCTAGTGCAGGCAATGTAAAGATAAAATCACCAAGTGCATTTGCGCGTACAACTGCAATCTTCTGGATGCCTGATAATTTTCCATTTTTTACCATATTCTCGCTACCTCTCTCTTACGGCCAGCTTGTTTCTGTAAATGGCGTAATGAGCATCTCCTGTACTGCCGATTCCGCTGGCACCTGTGTCGCAAAGACGATGGCTTCGGCCACTGTTTCTGGCGCCTGGAGTTGCGCTGGATCTGGCATTGGGATGCCTTGATCTACAAAGCGATCAAAAAAGTGTGTGCGCATTCCACCAGGAATGATAGTGGTGACACGAATACCGTGCGCCCGCCCTTCAACACCTAATCCCTGGCTGAAACCGATCAAGCCACGCTTCGATGCATGGTAGGCGGATGTGTTGCCCCACGAACGCAGGGCTGCCGTTGATGAGATGTTGATGATGTGGCCGCTCTGCTGCTGTTTCATCACTGGCCAGGCCGCTTTGGCAACGAGAAAAGGTCCACGCAGATTGACATCAATCACCTGATCCCATTGCTCAATACTCATCTCTTCGACCGAAAAGGTGTGATCTATTGCCGCGCAGTTGACGATAATATCCAGCCGTCCCAGGCGCTCTATGGTTTGCTGCACTGTGCCAGATACGTCCTCGGCTTTTCTGATGTCGCAGGTCAGGGCAAGGCTACTCATGCCCTGAGCGATCAGGCTATTGCATACCTGTTCCACTGCCTGTGTATTGAGATCGGCACAGGCCACTGGGCATCCCCTCTGGGCAAATGCGCGCGCCGTTGCGGCTCCTAAACCACTACCCGCTCCTGTCACCAGAACAACTTTTCCCTTGAGTGTCTGTTCTTGCATGTCGCTTTCCTCTCTGATTTTATGTTCGCGCTACGGTATCAATGGTTTCTGCTGCTCTGTCATACTCCATAATCAGCTCAGCGAATAATTCCGTTGCATTGTGTGTACGGTCTTCAATCGTTGTGGGTAGGTTAAGGTGATAGGTGCCACTCGGTAAAATACCGCACCCGCCATATTTGCGGATGAGGAGAAATTGTGTCACGACCTCTTCTCCGGCATGCTCAGGGGGAAGACGCTTCCACCAGGAGAAGCCTCCCACGCTCAGCAGCTTCGCACGATCATAGAGGACGTTTGCGCCTCCAACCCAGGCGACCTTATACCGTACAATGCTCTGATTGCCGACGAGCTGTTGCTCCAGGTGTAAAGGGTTCGCAGCATTGTTGACCAGGTGCCGCTCCCAGGGCAACTTTTCTGGTGTGAATGGTTCCGGCGTGACAGGTCCCTCCCACAGCTCGATCTGTTGTTGATATGGACGCACATCATGCAACAAGTGCAATCCGGTCGCAGCACAACCGACAAAAGCGCAGCCTTCCTGTTTGAGTGTGCTTACCATTCTCTGCATTACTGGAGGGTCAAGCAGGACATCGTCGTCCAGGTAATGGACATAGGGTGCTCTGCTCTGCTCCAGTAAAAATTGTCGCTGTTCGGCCATTCCCTGGCGCGGCACATGTCGATGTAACGTCGTTGCATGCCCATGCCAGTTGAGTGCGCGCACAAGCGTTTGAATCTCTACGCTCTCCAGATATGCCTGACCTTCGTCTGTCTGATCAGAGAGTATGACATCAAAATCTGTGTAGGTCTGCCCAAGCAAGCTGGTCAGGACAATCGCTAAACTCGTTTTTCGTCCAAAGGTTGGAATCAATACATCTATTTGTGCCAAATTGTGTTATCTCCTTGTATTACTTCTCTCCCTATGGGTACATCGTCAATGTGTGCAATGGAGCGAGCATTGTCTCTGCTAGCATACTGTTGTAAAGTTCGTCAAGTTGTTCGGCAACCTTTGACCAGACAAATTGCCGCTCGACTCGCTGCTGAGCGTTCTTTCCCATCCATTGGCAAAGATCTGGCTGCTGCCAGAGCCGGTAAAGGCTACAAGCTAACTCTTGTGGATTACGTGGAGGAACGAGTAATCCCGTCACCTCATCGACGATCGTATAGGTGATACCTCCCACTGCTGAACCAATCACTGGGCGTCCACAGGCCATACCTTCTAATGGGGTCAGTCCAAAGGGTTCATACCAGGGAGTGCTCACGACGACATCACCAGCGCTGTAGTAGTAGCGCAGAACGTCATGCTGGCGTTTGCCGATTATCCGCACGTGCTGGCTTACCCCAAGCTCTGCTGCCAGTTGTTGCAGGGCTCCAATTTCTGGCGTGATTACGGGGTCTGGCTCTGACGTTTGTCCACCAACGATCAACAGGGTAATTTTTGCTGGGGATGCTTGCTGTGTCCTGGCCGCACACATGCTCAATAAGTGTGGTAGTGCCTGTACGATATTGCGCACATCTTTGCGTGGAAGCATTCGTCCAACGTAGACAATCACAAACTCATCCTCGTCCAGGCCAATCATCTGGCGCGCTTCGACCTGGGGAACTGGTCGAAATACGTCTGTGTTGACTGCTGCTGGAATCATGGAGATTTTCCCAGGATCGGCAGCATAATCGTTGATGAGTTCATCTCGCTCGCCTGGACATTGCGCAATCAGGCGATCAGCATGATGCACAATTGCTGTCTCTACTTCGATCCGTTCTGCCGGACTGCTGTCCACACTACCCTGATGAAGACGCTTTGTCTTCCCCAGGGCGTGGAAAAGCTGAACGATGGGAATGCCCAGTATACGGCGTAATTCGGTCGCTACCCAACCAGACATCCAGAAATTTCCATGTATGACATCGTAGTCTATCCTGTTACGCGCCATGAAGTTCAGCAACGCATCACGAAAATGTGGCATGTATGGCCAGATCTCGTCTTTCGAGCACTCTTCCTCCGGCCCTGCCGCTAGATGAATGATACGCACACCAGGAGCGCGGTACACTATCTCTTCCTGGCTCGGATTGGTACGCCGCGTAAATACATCGACGGCATAACCAGACTTCCCCATCTGGCGGCTGACTTCGTCTACATAGACATTCTGTCCACCTGCATCCACTCCTCCCAGGACATCTAGTGGACTGGCATGTTCGCTTAAAAATGCAATACGCATCGGGCTACTCATTATTGCTTATCCTTTGCTCGTACATCCATATCTGGCTCTTTCTGCTCTACCCTCCCTCTGACGGGAAAGACTTCCTCTTTTCCGTGGATGAGTTCGAAGGCAGCATTCCAGTCGCGGATAAATCGTTCGAGTCCAAAACGCTCTTGTGCAGTCTTGCGCGCATATTCACCCAGGTGCCGCGCTTCCTGGGGATCAGCCAGGAGACGGCGCATGTGCTCAACTAACTCCTCGATATCACAGGAGGTGTAGCCACTCTTGCCCTGTTCGATCACATTGGGCAATTCGGTTGTTGCCAATGCGATGATAGGCATGCCGATGGTCATGCCTTCGATGACGGCCAGCGGCAGGCTCGTATAACGCATTGGGCTGAACAGAAAGCGGTATTCTGCGATGCGCTGATGAAGATGGCGATACGGAATATCGCCCAGCCCTCCTATTGCTTCGGTCTGCATTCCCGCAATATCCAGAGGGATGACCTCGCGTGTATCCAAAAAGAGATCATATCCAGCAATGCGTGGACGCTTCTGTATTCCATTGATGATGGTAATACCTCGCTCTACATGACCACGGTACCTGATTGCTGGATCGATGGCAACGCTATGTTCGATTACCACGGTCGGCGTTCGCCCGTTATCCCACATCAGATGATTATAGTGCGTCACATGTACCAGCAAAATAGCAGGATCATCAATAGAATGACGTGTGTCGACAGCATGCGGCCTGGGCGTGTTATGCTCTAGATAAATCTTCGGCAACCTCTGCTGTTCAGGGCTGAGTATTTCGTATTGATCTTCAAAGTAGTTTTTGGGGGTCTGATAAATAATCAGATCCAGTTCAAGGTTGCGCACCTCTTCGGCTGACACTTCACGGACGTAGTCAGGCAAATTAAATGTTGGACCACGCCCTGCGTACCCATCGGACCGCTCTGGCTTGACCGGTAGGTACCAATCATGATCGATACGTGCCAGGGTATTGAGATAACTCCCATGAATATGCCAGATGAGAATTTTTAAGCGTTTCATATCTTTTTCTATCCTGTGAATGAGAGATGTGTGAGATGTGCTCTCTCCCATAAGAATTTCTGCGCAATGCTCAGAACCATTGTAGGCATGAGCCCGCGCAAACAGCGATGATCAATCGGACAGTCCCAGTGAGTACAGGGGCTACATGCGACGGGATGACGCACTATCTCATGCATGTGTCGATCCAATGGCGCCCAACGTTGATAGTCAGCGGGTCCAAAGATCGTAATGCTGGGAGTATGTACTGCGTAGGCCAGGTGCGCTGGCCCGGTATCATTGCTGATAAAGAGGTCAAGCTGGCCGAGTATGGCTGCCAGGCCGCCCAGCGAGGTCTTACCGACCAGGTTCACAATCCTGTTATCTCTAGTTTTCATATGTATAAGGACGCTCTGTGCCGTCGTCTCTTCGTCCGTACTCCCTGTCAAAATGATTTGTGCATCAAAGCGTTGAATTAGCTCGTCCGCCAGGCTGGCAAAGTACTCAGCTGGCCACCGTCTGGCCGATGGCCGCGCTCCCGGATGGAGCCCAATCCTGGGACGATGCTCCGCTCCTACACTCTGTAGCAGCATACTGGCTTCAGCAGTATCACTTTCAAAGAGGGGAAATTCCAGGTATGTATCAAACGTTGAGTTGTCTGAGGCACACCCGGTTGCGCCTTCCCTTTCTTTTATGGCTTCTGACTCCACGTCATTAATCTGCTGCCTACCCTTGAGCGCATATCCACTTTGAGATTGCTGTTGCAGGAGTGCTACCAATTCAAGGTTGCGTGTGATCTCATGCTGCTTTGACACATAAGGCGCTGCAAATGTGAGCCCTTCTGGTTGTGTTCCTTCATAATAACCAGCCGTCATTCGTGCATTGAATGCAAGCACACAGGGATTACTTATTTGCCCACTCCCATGCATCTGGATCACAAGGTCATAGCCGTAAGCACGTTGTTCCTCGATAAAGTTCCGTGTTCGCTCTGCATCCACCGGAACTTCTTTGAGGCCCGGATAGCCACTAAAGGCGACAAAACGGTCAATATAGTAGTGAAAACGTTGGGCAAATGTTTTTGCCCACGGTAACGATATCAAGGTGATTTCAGCTTGAGGGAAGCAGTGTCGTACTGCCCGCATTGCTGGCACTGCAACCAGCAGGTCCCCCAGTTGTAAGGCCCGAAAAATGGCGATGCGTTGCACACGAGCAAGTGAGCACGTTTGCTGGCCTCCTTCAAATGCTCTCTTCATCACGCAATCTCCTTCGCCTGCTGACCGGGCACGCTCTCGCCACCCTCTCTCGTTCTTGTGCCAGAAACCCCAATTGGTACGTTGACTTCTGCCAGTAGATCCACCGCTGCATCCACCACCATCTGGGGGGAGACTAACCGCAAGCATTCGTGCTGATAAGGACAACTACGGCTGTAACAGATCTTGCAGGCAACGTCATGGTACAGTTGACGATGTGGGACCTGCCATGGCCCCCACTGCTCTGGCCGATTGGTTAAGGCAAAAAGGGCTAGTGTTGGTGTCTTGACCGCTGCTCCAATATGCATTGGTCCGGTGTTGTTTGTTATTAGTAAGTTTGCTGTCTCGATCAGGGCGCATAGTTCTGGAAAGGTAAGCTCACCTGCTAACGTCACTGTATTTGCTCGTGCCTCTTCATTCAAATTTGCTAGCATACGCGCGGTCAATTCGCCTTCCTCTTTTGCGCCGGTTAACACGACGAATGCGCCAAGCTGTGCGGTTATTCTGTTCACTACTTCGGCGTACATCTTCCAGGGATAGGTACGCGCTGGCATGCTACAACCTGGATGTACTACTATCAGCAATTGACCTCGCACATGCGCTATCCGCTCTGCGACCGCTCTCTTCGCTTCTTCTGGTACAGCTAGTATGAGATCATGCTCCGTTGTTGTCATACCTAGCGCATGTACCAGGTCCAGGCCACGCTCAACTTCGTGCAGTACTCCTTCAGGATGTTTGTGACGTGTTGTTAACAGGGAGCCGGGGCCATCAATCGATGCGGCGGCACGTAGCGGAATATCCGCAAGGTAACAAAGGTATGCAGCCGGTAATGCGCTCTGCCGAAACGAGGTAAAAATAATCGCCCCGTCAAAGTGATAGGACCGTAAGTTCTCAATCATATGCTGCTCACGAACACTATCTTGCGCTAAACGCTGCCACGAGTCTGTCCAGGGAGCCTGGTAGACGATGACTTCATCAATATCAGGGTCGAGCTCCCCAATCTGTGCTCCAACTGGACTGGTTAGTAGGGTCAGACGGGCATCAGGTAGCACACACCTTACCGCATGAAATGCTGGTGTCATAAGCAAAACATCACCTAGATTGTCGAGGCGGACGAGTAAGATGTTCCGTACTGCACACCATTGCTCATTGAGCATACTGCTCTCCCTCAGAAATTTTAACAGCCATAGCGGCAATACGTTCAATCATACTGCTGGTGCTGAGATCTTCCACTAAGGGGAGAATTACGACCTGCCCTCCCACTTCATGGACAATAGTGGCTTCTGGCAACATACCCTCAGCATAGTCGCCGCCTTTCGCATGGATGTTTGGCCGTAGTTTGCGAATGAGCGAGATCGGCGTATCTTCATCGAACAAGATCGTATAGTTGACCATGTCCAGTGCGGCTACCAGCGCCAGTCGATCTCGCTCGCTATTGATGGGCCGCCCCTCTCCTTTGAGACGCCGTACGCTCTGATCGCTGTTCACTCCTACCACCAGCACATCTCCGAGCGTTCGTGCCTGGCGCAAAAACTGGATATGCCCGGCATGCAAAATATCAAAGACACCATTTGTAAATACGATGGTCTTTCCTAATAAACGCTCTATGTCCAGTCGGACCGTTAGCTGTTCAAGAGCTTCCTGGGCTCCTCCATTCTGCTCGTGAATATGCGATGTGTAGACCCGCAAACTTACCTGTTGTAATAATTCTTGATGCTCCACAATTGCGGTCCTTGCCTTTTTTACTGCAATTTCTGCTGCATCTAACGCGATCCTGGTCGCTCCTCCGATTGTCCCACCCGCCGCAAGTGCTAATGCCAATGCAGCTGCAAATGAGTCGCCTGCTCCAACATCGTTTGCATGTTTTACCTGGGGCACTGGCAAGTGCTGAACATGGCCCTGGCGATCTACTAATAATGCGCCATCTTTGGCCAATGTAATCACGATGTGCTCAGCACTTATGCATTCTTGTAGTTGCCTTGCTATCTCGGTCGCGTCTTTCTGTACTGTATCCGTGTCTTGCCTCGCTTCCCCTTCCCCTTTTATCTGCTTGAGGAGCAGTACCGCTTCTGGGTAATTGGGGGTAACGACTGTCATGGGGAGATGTTGAAAACGCAGCAATGCCTTTGAGTCAACCAGCAATGGTTTAGGGTGAGCCACTTGCAATCTTCGTAGGCGTTCGATAAGATCAGGTGAGATCACACTGTAACAATAGTCTGATACGACAATTACGTCATAGTGTACATAGAGTTCATCGAGATACTGTAAGATCTGTTGGCAAGTTGCCTCTGTATAGACTGTTCTCTGCCTCTCCTGGTCTCCGTGGGCAGTACGCTGATGGCCCTCGTCTAGCCGAACGATATATTGCCCATCAGCTAGAACACGCATTTTATGTAATGTGCTGGCATGTGTGTCTTCAACCAACCAGCTATCAGCGACGCCGTATTTACGCATTGCTGAACGTAGCAATAG
>DAOTTD010000268.1:0-98536 GCA_034438015.1 Ktedonobacteraceae bacterium
TCGTGATGGGACCCTGCATGCTGTAGCCGGTGCCCAGGGTCGTACGGGCCTGCGCGCTCAAAGCGGCACTGGCAAGCTGCTCGACCGCCTGCTGGTCGTAGACCTCGCCCTGGCAGGTGAGGGTGAGCGTGACCGTGACGTGGCTCGCCTCACTGCCCACCGGGTGATCGCTGCTCACGTTCGGGTGACACTGCGCGGGAGCAATGAGTTGCTCCCCGGGGCGTACGCCTGTCTGTAGGCGCGCCTGTGCCTCCTGAGTGAGGGTGCTGCTCTCCTGGGTGACCACTGCCTCCACGTCCTGGCGTGCGACCACCGGATAGTCACGGGCGAGCTGCCCACCGGTAAAGGCGTCCGTGTTCTTGACCGAGACGCCCGCCACACAACACAACCCGTTGAGATCCAGAGGCGCGATGTTGCCCTCTTGACCGACCTGTACCGCCTGGGCGGGCACGGTCGCCATACCCACCGCAGGCAGGTTAGCGGCGGGCAGGAGCGCGGCTTGACCCGTCACCAGTTGGACACCATCGGTACCGGTAAGCACCGTTCCTGCGGCCACGGTTTGCGTGTAGGGAACGGCGTTGTAGAAGGTGAGCGTGCCGCCCGCTGCCTGGGCGCGGGTGTGGCCGCGTCCGCTGGTAGAGACGGTCTGTGTGAAGGCGGGACTCTGCTCAGAGAGCAGGCGGGCGCGTACCTGCTCTCTCGTGGGATCAGGGGTGCCGGTCACGGCAGTGAGCGAGACGCTGGTGTGCTGGTGTGCCTGGGCGGGGGTGAGGGTGACGGAGGCACGTGGGCTGATGCCGGGAAGCAAGGTCATCACTGCGTCCAGACTGGCCGGGCTCACGACCAGGAGGATGCCGACCGCAACGCCCAGCAGCATCAGGCTGATCCCGATCAGGGCGATCAGCAGGGAACGCGGGCGGTGGGGCCGGGCAGTGGCTTTCGGCAACGAGAGCGGCCTGGGCTCGCGTGGGGATGGTGGGCCGGGCGTGGTAGGCTCGTCGTCGTCAGGCGTGCCTGGTTCTTTGGGTTGCGGTGGGAGTGGCGCGCTGTGCTCCTCCTCTGCTGGTACGGGAGGCAGGCGGTCCTGCTCCTCGTCATCCTCGCTCTGTGGTGGTGGGGGCGTTGCCTCATTAAGACGAGGGTCCTCCTCCTCATCATCGATCGTGTCCATGACCACAATCACCGGACGCAAGGGTCCGGTGGTGGGTCCTTTGGGCTCGTGTGCCTGCTGATCTGCCTGCTGCATCGTGCGTGCTCCCTTCTTCGCGTGCTCTCTCTTCTTCTTCTTCACTTTGTGCCAGTAGGAGCAGGGAGATCATCCGTCCAACGGGTCCCTGCTCCTGTCTGTGTCTCTCTTTTCACCAAACGCGCTACGAATCTACTGCGGTGCTTGCAGGTGGAACTTGCCATCCGTGCCGTCGGAGAGGATGACCTCGTTATTCTGATAGTGCAGGATCAGTTCAGGCTTGCCCTGCCCGTCATGGGCCACGGAGAGCGTGACGGCGACCAGGCCGGCCCCCTGCCCATAGATAATCGGGCCAGCGTAGATCACCGTCTTGCTCACGTCCCCGCCCGGCATCTCCATGACGGAGAGATGGCCGTCCAGGTTGAGGGCGATGAAGTGGGACGGGTGGGTGACTGAGTCCTGGTGTCCCACGACCCCATCCATCTGGTACGTCCTGGGCATGCCGTAGTGCAGGTCGTCCTGGGAGCGCTGCCACCAGTTCCCCAGGGCGGAGAAGACCACGAATCCCACCAGCATGCACAGCAGGGTGAGCCCCACCAGGACCGTCCAGTGCAGCCCGCTGCCGCGTGCTCTGGTCGGCACTGGTAGCTGTTGTTCAGTCGTCATGCTGCGGCGGTAGCGGCGGGCGCTACTACGGGCAGGACGCTCATCCAACCCTTCGTCGATGGCGGTGGAGGTACGGCGCTGCTCGTCAGTGAGGTAAGGCCGGTCCTCGGGATGGATGGCGTGGGAGTGTCCGGCATAGTGTCGAGACGCGTCCTGCTGCTGTTGTGGTAGGCGACGACGATCCTGCACGGGCAGGCTGGCACGGGCGATGCGGTAGGTGGGCGCGACCTGGGCGAGGGCAGGATGATCGTCCCCCTGCTCGCCCCACATGCCGTGTTGCTCGCGCAGCGCACGGCGGCTACCCTGGATGGTGGCGGCTCCCCGTGCGGGTGAGAGGCGTTCACTCATGATGGGACTCCTTTCTGGATGGGCGGTTGTGGCTCGTGGTGGCGATGGCGGCGGGCCTGCTCGTCACGGGCCTCCTGCTCGGCATGGTGCTCGGGACAGAGTCGCGCCCGCGCTCCCTTGGGGATGCTCAGTGTACAGCCAGGGCAATAGAACGAGGCCCCACAGGTGGTGCAGAGATACTGCCCCACGACAAAGGTGGCGTGCCACTGGTGCCGGTCAAAGACCCGACAATCATTGAGGGCCAGCATAGACCGGGCGGCAGACGGTGGACGTTTGCTCACAGAGACACCTCCTGCCGCCGTCGGTACCAGTGCTGCACCTGTTCCTCCTGCACCCGCAGCAGGAGACGTTCGACGCGCCGTTGTTGCGCACAGGTCGCCTCGGTCAGTTGACGGATCACGTCGCACGCCTCCTCCTGTGCTTCGTCATCCAGGTGCGCGAGCCAGTACCGCACGCTCGACCAGCGCGAGCAGGCATCGCTCAACTGACGGATGCACTCATCCAGGCCGTGGGTGAGGGTGTAGGGCCGCTGATCACGCGTGTTGCCATACGAGACACACGTGGCGTACTCTTTGTGGGCGCTCATCTCGTAGGAGCAGGCCAGCAACGCGTCACTGATCAGTTCCAGGGCCAGCGCACTCACCGCCTGTGGCTCGCGGGCAAAGTTGGCCCATTGCCCGACCAGGGCGTCCAGTGGCATCCATTCCGCCGCAACGGGGGCGGGAACGCACGAAGAGACGGCGCGGGCGTCTTCGTTACTCATAAGAGGTGCCTCCTTGCGGTGGGTAGGGGTAGGACGACGGGGCGTAGGCGTGGGCCTGATACATGTCATAGTGAGGCAGCGGCAACAGGCGTCCTCTCTCGTCTAGGGGCCGCTCGCACTGGTAGCGTAGCCGTTGCCGACGCAAGGACTGCTCGTTGAGTCGACCCAGGATCGTCACTGTGACCCAGGCCAGCACGACGAGGGCACCCAGGCCAAGCAGGCCCAGGGCGAGCAGCGTGCGCAGCGGCCAGAGGGCCAGAAAGAGCCAGGAGACCATGACTGCCAGCGAGAGCAGGCCCAGGCACAGCGTGACCAACAGACACTTCTTTTCTCCATTCATGATGGGTACTGCTCTCTTTCTAGACGGTCTTGCCGCTGGCAATGCGGGTCGCATCCTCAGTGCTCACCAATCCGTCCTGGTAAGCTTGTGTGAGATCGGCAATGCGCTGCTGGTGACACTCACAATCGGGCTCGAAGCATTCGGGATGCTCGTCGGTGTGGTACAGGTAGTCGGTGGGAATGACGGGAACAACGGTGTACTCCTCGTCGTCGTCGGGCGGTACGGAGGGTTGATAGGATGTTGCCATCGGGCGTTTCCTTTCAGAAACTAGCCCTGGCCTCACTGCACGTCTCGTATGAGAGTGTTATACTGTGACGTGAGGACCAGGACGGATTAACAGCTGACTGGTTCTCAAAGCTAGTAGGCTGCTGTAACAGCCTACTAGCTGCTCTAAAACACGACAATTCGCAAGTTTCATGACATAGCACAAGGTTCTGTTTGCTGATGCACTTCTGCTTAACGGGCTGTGTGGCCTTCACCTCCTCTTCTGATGGCTGCTTTCGGGCATTACCAGTGAAAGTGTACCTAAGAAAATAGGGATTGTCAATACTTTTAACCTTTTTTCTAACTATTTTAACCAGACTTGCAGAATTTCTAACTTTTGTGTATAGTTAGCTACACCGCACAGAAAGGGGAGAGTCCTATGCCACGAAAAGGTCCGCCACCAGGATATATTAGCGCGGGGGAAGCAAATAGAATACTTGGAGGAATGCTCTACAAGCATGTTGATGCAGGAAGAATACAACCCTATAAGCCAGGTACGCGCAAATATGGCTTTTACAAGGAGGAAGAGGTAAGAAAGCTCGCAGAGATGGACAAAGCCTTCTTCGGCACAGAAAAGGACATTGGAGCTATTTTTTCGTTAGCGACGCCAGGGGACATGGATGGTGTGTCAGAACTTGCGAGATATCTCTTAGACTCAAAGATTACCGCAGACCAGCGACGTGAGTGGATGAGAAGAGAGCCAAGAGGCCAATATGTTGTGAAGAGAAAAGACAATACCATCGTTGCCTACCTTTATTTGCAACCATTGAAACATGATCGGATGATCGCTTACATGAACAAAGAGATTCGAGGATGGAACATCACAGGAGATGATATCAATTCATTTGAACCAGGGAAGCCAGTGGAAGTAATGATTGGAGGCATAGGTAGTCTCTCAGACGTAAAGAATGCAAAAAAAGAAGATGTTGGCACAAACTACGCTGCTGTCCTCTTGCGAGGTGTTTTCAAAGATGTCGTGCGACTAGGGCGCGAGGGTATCACTATATCGAAGCTGTATGCGTACAGTGAAACGCGTGATGGCATTGCCTGGTGTACTTACCTGGGCATGAACCGATACGCTCCACCCATTGGGAAACGATGCACATTCCAGCTAGACCTAGAACACGATGAGATTTTTAACCCCTATCTTCTGGCTTATCTCGGAGCCTTAAATGAGTGGAGAGAACTCCATCCAGAGCAATATCAACGAGCAAAGGAATTATGGACTTAGAATATCAGTGATATCAAATCCGTTTAGATAGTATCTAATAGAGGTATGGCCAAAGAGTTGAAGTCCACACCGAATTAACAACAGAAGAGCTTCATGAGCGATACCGAAGCACAACCGATGCGGTGGAGCGAACCCATTGGCACATCCTGTGGCTGATAAAGGAGGGCCACTCGCCAGGGGAGGTAGCCACCTTACTTGGATATACCGCTGGATGGGTCCGCACCATCATCCGGCGCTGGAATACCGCTGGCGAACAGGGCATCAGCGACCATCGTCGGACGCTTCCGGGAATGACCCCCTTGCTCACGCCTGAGCAGCAACGTGCTCTGGATGAAGCGCTTCAGCAACCTCCAGCCGACGGTGGGCTCTGGAGCGGTCCAAAAGTGGCAGCCTGGATGCAGCAACAGCTTGGCCGTCCCGTGGACCCACGCAGGGGCTGGGACTATTTGCAGCGCTTGGGCTACAGTACGCGGGTTCCGCGCCCGCAGCATGCCCAGGCCGATGAGGCCGCGCAGCATGCTTTTAAAAAAACTGCCTGAAGAGCTCGAAGCCATCCAGCAAGCGCATCCTCAAGCCCGGATCGAACTGTGGAGCAGTGAGGAGCATCGCATTGGGCTCAAGCCGATCTTGCGACGGGTCTGGGTTCGGAAGGGCTGCCGGGTCAAAGCCATGGTGGCTCCGCGCTATCAGTGGATGGATCTCTACGCCTTTGTCGAGCCTTCGAGCGGGCAAACGAGTTGGCTGCTTTTGCGCACCATCAACGTGGAAGTCTTCTCCCTGGCGCTGGCGGCTTTTGCGCAAGAAGTCGGCGTCGGGCCAGACAAGCACGTGGTGCTGCTGCTTGATCAAGCTGGCTGGCAGTAATCGTGTTCGTCTCGTGGTCCCGGAGGGTCTCCATCTGCTTTTCCTGCCATCACACGCGCCAGAATTGCAACCGGCTGAGCGCTTATGGCCGCTCTCCAACGAGCCTCTGGCAAATCGGGTGTTCACGTCTCTTGATGAATTGGAACAGGTCCAAGCTGACCGCTGTCGCTGGTTACAAACTCATCCAGAAGTCGTGCGGGGCCGGACCTGTTTCCATTGGTGGCCTTCCTCTTTGAATACTACTTAAACGGATTTGATATCACAGAGGCGTCGATACCGGCTTTTCCCAACGAGATCCGCATCGCTCTCAGGAGGCATGGAGTCACCACGTGTATGGCTTCCATGTCAGATCACTGCTGTTACTGTCTCATCGTCCAGTTCTGAAATGAATTGAGAAAGGAACTCACCAGGTAACGAGGTGGAAGAGAGATGTCCATTGTTCTCCATCATCGTCAACAGTCTCGAAGATATGTCATACTGGGATATCAAATAGGGCAGGAAAGAGCGTTGCTCATACCAGTATCATAAACTGAAAAAGGGGCAGTGTCTAGAGCAGCAGGAACTGTATGCTTTACCGACTTTGACAAGGGAGAGTAGTTGACATCATGAACAAACAAGTAAACAATAGCTTGTCTAGTCGATGTATAAAGCGAAGCAAACGAGTGGACAAGCGTTTATCTGGTTGATTGCTAAAATGAAGCAAGCTAACAGGTAATATCATATCCTGCTTCTTTGTACCACTACCGGCAGAAGAACTTACAACCTCCATACTTTGGCATTTTGAAAGATGACTTCGGTCTGGTTGTTACTGTATCCTGTCGCGATCAAGCCTATCCGACCATGAGTAGAGGTGCTACTGCCGACGACAGCAATGCGTTGGTGATTGACATACAGTTCGATGGTCTTACCGTGGACAACGGCGGCAACCAGATTGGTTTGATTGAGCCCCCGGTGGATGGCTGGACTGGAATCCGCAAGCACAGCGCCGCTGAGATCGTCTATGTAATATATACCATCCTGGTAGATGGCAAAGTCGTAGTACTGGTCTTCGTTCGTAGGATCAATGCGAAAAGCAATGCCTCCCCCATCACCTTTGACAATCTTCACTTGGACTTCATAGATGAAATTCATAAAGTCCGTGTTCCTGGCGGAACATTGTACCTGGCTATCAGTGTTGATGTCATAGGCCCGATTGATGAACTGGCAATTGCCTTTTTCCGAATCATCTACTTTCCACTGATATCCTTTGCTGTTGTCTTGTAATGGATCGTCGAGTATCGGAGACATATTTTGTGGAGGATAAGCAATCGGTGATGCGTTGGCGACAGCTTCAGCAGTAGCATTGGCCTCGACCTGGGCAGTAGCAGTGGCATTGTCGGCAGTGGCAGTGGCATTGTAAGTATTTTGCACAGGTTGCAGGACTATACCCCAGGTACTCGCGTTACATACGAGAGCGAGAAGGAGAATGACCGCCGCAAGTAGGGCTGCGACGCGCTTTTCCTTGTTCACACTCGTTTTTCTGCTTGCAACAGAGGGAGAGGCTCTTTCTTCTCGCAGAGTGGTGTTGATCTGAGGGGTGCTGGCAAGAGCTGGCGAGAGGTCACTTCTCGCTGCAATCGCAGATGCTTCTTCAGGCAAAGGTGTCACGAGCGTAGCAAAATACTCCAATAGCAGCCGGTGGACAAAGATATAGCCCCCACCCACCTTGCGCAAGAGAATGCGCTCAACAGCATAATCGAGGAAGCGCGCACAGTTCCAGGGCAGAGCACTGGCTCGCCAGAGGAAGACGCGCAGCTGCACATGTTTGATACAGGCTATGCCCCCATTCAAGAGCCCGAAGAATAATCCAATGGAGAGACCAACAATGACACCGCTGAGAAACTGAGTGCTGGGGAAGTCTCTAGTGATCGTGCGACTATGGCTCACCAGAACAGGGAGATCATATGTGAGCCACACAATGAGTCCAACAATCAACAAAACCCGTCCCCCATTATAGAGAGAATACCATATTCCCTGATTCGGCTTAAAGGAGTTGTGCCTTTCTAGTTGCCCGCTTGATACACCGTAGATCAGCCCGGTAATGAGTCCCGAGACGCATCCAACAGCCACCAGATAGATATCGTAACGTATATCTCCTAGCGGTGCTAACCTGGCAACCATTGAGCTGGTTAATAGCAAGAATGCGAAACTAATGCAACTCATATATATTCCAACAAGTACTCCACGACGTGCAGTAGACCAGATCCTCTGTCTGGATGTGATGAGCCTGCGTCCATCAAGATTTCTCCGAGCAAATAGCGAGATCAGGAGAAAACATATCCCTTCAAGTAATATGAGAGGCGACAAAAAGATCAATGGACCAACAACAGTCTCCAGTAGGAAATAGAAAGGTATATAGCGGAAACTCGATACTACATACTGACCGAAACCTGAGATGAGTGAGCTGGAATGGAAGAGTATCAGCCACCCCAGTGACCCACCGACAATCGATGCGATTGCAGCCAGACGCGCATTTGCCCATGACCAGGTGATCACTTCAGCTGTTCTTATTTCCGCACTTTTGAGGTGGAGCAACCCAATGATCAATCCAATGGTCAGTCCCAGGTTCAATCCGATGACTGACCCGATGGCTGCTCCCAACAATGAAGAAGACGAGGAGGAAGAACCAACTATGACTCCAACCGCCAAACCAATCAGCCCACCCAACAATCCGCCAGAGACTCCTCCTGCAAGAGCGCGATACACAGAGCGCTGCCACTGCTTCGGCAGCCAGTCAGGCTGCATCTGCTCAAGGTAGAAGACGGTCTGGTTCTGCCGTTTCATCTGCCGGGCCAGGTAGGTGAGCCAGCGCGTTATCTGTTCGAGCTTATAGCGCTGCGAGGCACCACGGCGTTTGAGCATCTGCTGCACATAGGAGGCAAAGATCAGCTCTCGTTTGGCTTCAAGGGTTGTCTGCTCGCTGATCTTGTCGGGTGATGTTCCCTTGTAAGCAAACAACAGGACCGTAAGCATGAGGGGGGTCGTCGCCAGTTCGCGCAAGTCCGCATCTCGGCGCAGCGCCTCGCGCAGATCCTCCGCCTGTTTCCCCGCGCTCTCAAGGTAAGTAGCAATCTGTTCCTGTGTGAGTGGCTGAACCACCACGGCGGTATGCAGGCGTAGCTGCGTGGGCTCATCGAGGTACTCAGTACTACGGCTACAGACCACGATCTGTACATCTGGATGCGTTTGTCGGTAGCAGTTGATGGCCTCTATGCAAGCCTTACGCGCGGCGGATGCCACCTCGTCCAACCCATCGAGCAGCAAAAGCAGGCGGTCCTCGTTGACCCAGGACTGTCCGAGCCGGCGCGGCACCTCGTAGCGGATGCTCAGTTCCTCAACCAGCCAGTCGCTGAGGGCAGATTGTTTCTTGGCCCAGGACGACAAGTTGAAGACCACGGGGATGGGAGCGGTTTCGTTCATCTGCGCACGGTCGAGCAGGTCACGCGCCAATTCAAGCAGCAGGGTCGTCTTCCCCGCGCCAGGCTCGCCCAGGATGAGCAGTCCACCTTCCGTCGCGTCATAGACCTGGGTAATACGCGTTCCTTCCGGCAGCGGCTGTGTGGGCCGATCCACTTCTTGTATCAGCAGTCGCCACGGACTGTCCAGCACATCCACCTTTTCCTCCAATCCTAACACCATCAGTGCGGCACCGTGCAGCGATTGTTCCAGCACACCGGCAATCCAGGTGGCACGCACCCGTTTGAGCATACGCTGGTGGTTGCGATCAGCCAGCGCAGCAGGTGCTGGCGTGCTCATCGTGGCAGGGACACCAGACGCAGCTGGTACGGACGGGGTCTGCGTGCAAGTCAATGGGAGCTGCTCAATAGCGGCGCGGATGCCCCTGGCAATGTCACGAAACGCGGCATCCTGGTTGCTCCACTCGGTGACGGCTCTGGCGTCACGCGGCAAGCATTGCAAGTGGGTGAAGGGCGCACCCTCCCAATCGACAGGTCGCAAAAGAATAGGAATGACCTGGGCTTCGCCGCTTTGATGGCGTTGTAGGGCTCGCTGCATCTCGATGCCATAACAATAGTCGGAGTCCAGGAAGTCGGGGCTAATGAGCAAGAGGACAAGCTGTGCTGCCGTCAGATGAGCATCAATCTCCTCGGCCCACCTGGTTCCAGGTACAATCTGCCGATCGTGCCAGGTAGAAATACAACCCTGTCGCTGTAAGAGGCGCAGATGTTTCTCCAACTGCGCTCGCAGTGGCTCGTCCTCATGGGCATACGAAAGAAACACCGTCACGGGCTGGTGAGTCTCTTGCTTGTCTCGCGTTTTCATCTCCAAATGCTACTCATTTCAAATCCGCTTCATCACTATGAAGACGCTAAGCATATGAACTTTTCTTGTATGGATTTCTTTCCGTTTGTGCTGAGGGTAATGATAACTATCTAAGCGGATTTGATATGAGAGGGTGTCCGAAAAGGCGCCAGAGGCCAATTTGCACTGATGAGTTACTTCGGCTTAACAAGCCATCTCAGAAACACGCGACCGACACGTTCGTCACGAATGCCGCAAGGCAGGCAAAACAGATGGCTCCAGAAGCCAATAGAAGCTCAACAATGGAAAATAGCTTCTCTGGCCTTCTCGGACACCCTCTGAGTACAAAAATACCCTTCTATGTCAGAAGGGTATTTTTCATGTTAGCACAGTAAATATAGCATGAGAGGAGACTAAAACTATGGAATAAAAGGCCAAACTTGTCTACATTTTGCGATATTTCTTAAAACCGGTGATATACTCTTCTTGTGGAACTTTTTATATCAGCATGTGCGTATATCAAAAGACTCACCACATTATAGAGTGACAAAGGGGAATTTCTATGCAAAAGTACTCTACTATAGTCGGCATATTTGATGATCATATAGCGGTGGTCGACGCCATTAAAGAACTGCGTCAGAGCGGCTTCAGTGATGACCAGATCGGCTTTGTGGTCCGCCATGACCGTGGCTCAAATACGGATGATGCAACGAAACAGGCACCGAACGCTATAGCCAGGGGCGTTGTTGGCGGACTGCTCGGGGCCGCCGATATGCTCCTGCTCCCGGTAACGGGTCCGGGCGAAGCAAGTACGATATTAGAGGCGGCTCTACCCGCTACGGAGGAAGCCATCGATAACATGCGCAGTCCAGGCTCACATAGCGCAGAGCCTGCATCGTCATCCACGGCCTCCCCTTCCACGCCCGAGACGCCCACACAGACAGAGCAGGGTGAGCCAGCCGCAACCGATGAACCAGACTTCCTGGAAGAGCGGGGCACGAGCATTATTACAGGCAGCGTGATCGGCGGAACGCTCGGCGCGGTGGCAGCGATGCTGATTCCTGGCATCGGGCCGATACTGGCCGGCGGCCTCCTGGCTGCGACCTTCGGTGGCGCGGCCATCGGCGGCATAGCTGGCGGCTTCCTCGGCATGGGGATACCAGAACACCGCGCGCGCTACTACGAGCAACAATTCCAGGCCGGTCGCATTATTCTGACCGTCAAAGCCGGCAATCGGCAGCAGCAGGCGCTGGAAATCCTGCGTCAGCACGGTGCGCACGAGGTGGAGGCCCATTGACTCATATACCTTCTGTAGCCGCCCATGTTTCTCTAAGGACGGCTACATCAGGAACTTGCTCACTTTCCTCCACAACAGGAGAGAGATTGGGATGAGCGCGCCTACTTTACGCGCGCCTCCAACGCTCCGAACTGCTCCTTCAACTTGCGATTCTCCTCGCGCACTTCGTCGAGACCCTTGCGCAACTGCTTGATCTGCTCGTCGCCCTTGTCGCCTGTGCGCAGCTCGTGGGCAGCAAGGCGCATCTGACGCTGCACTCCGGAACTCAGTTCATGGCTGGCGCTGCGTTCCAGTACATCAATAGCACGCTTCTCGCCTAGCGCAGCCAGAGCATCTGCGGCAAGCGAGCGTGTAGGCTCCCATGTGTCATGTTCAACTGCATTAGTCAGTGCCGTTACCGCTCGCTGGCGCGCCTCTTCACTGTACAGGTAATGATTGTGTCCCACCGCCATCAATCCCGCGACTGCTCCAAGGCGTAGCGTTATGGCGCTGGTGTTTTCTAGCAGGTAGTTGGCGATTTCAGCGACGACGCGCTCCTCACCCGATGCTCCCAGTCCGTTGAAGATGCCACGCTCTACGACGTTCATCCACGTTCTGCGTTCAGCCAGTAGCTTTAGCAGGAACTCGACGTTACCTGCGATGCGCGTCCTGCCCAGCGCATCGGCGGCTCCGGCCTCGACGCGATAGCTAACATCTCCCCGCTGGAGTAGGGCTTGCAGCACTTCGGCGGAACGCTGCGCCAGTTCTGTCTGCTGCGGTGCCTGGAACTTTCCCAGTGCTCTAACGATTGCGGTGCGCTCACGCGGGAATTGCTGCGCGTCCAGCTCCTGCAATGCTTTGATAAGCACGGATTGGGCCTTCTCACTCCCCAGAGAACCGAGCGCCTCGGCGGTGGCAACGCGCACGCCCCAGAAGGGATCTGTGTTCAGGGAGGTGCTGAGCGCCTCGATGCTCTCTTCCTCCCCTTTGTCTGCCAGCGCGCCCGCCGCCTCACTGCGACCCAACATATCGGGATCGTGGGCGAGCTGGTAACGCAGGATCGTGGCGGATCGCTCGAACTTCACGGTCTTCAACAGCCAGCCGTCGGGATCGAAGCGCACCAGCACTGGTTCGCGCTCCAACGGCATGTAAAAGCTCTGCTCGATCTGTCCGTCCTCGCCCACGACGACGCGCAGAGGGATCGATCGCGTCTCTTGCCCATCTCCAGCATCGGAGTTCGGAACGGTGAAGGCTAGGTCGACGGGCGTAACAAAGCACGGCGTCAGCTCATCCACTTTCTGCGCCTGCTTGATCTTGACTTTCGCCATGCTGTGCTCGCTATCCCAACTGTAACTGACTTCAAAGGCGGGATAGCCGCCGCTGTAGATCCACTGCTGGAAGAACTGCTCTAGACTGCGCCCGGTGGCTTCTTCAAACGTGCGCTCCAGATCAGCAGTGATGACTTCTCGCTCGCGATAGCGTTCCAGGTAAGCCTTGATCGCGCGCCGGAACGCAGCATCACCAAGCTGGTGGCGCAGCATGTGCAGCACCCAGGCACCTTTGAAGTAGATGTGGTAGTCGAAGAGCTCGAAACCCTGATCGTAGTAGACGTAGTACACCACCGGACGCCGGTACCTGCGATCCTCACTGATATACCCGTTTTTATTGTTGAGCATCGATTGCTTGAAGTAGTCGACGCCGAGATCATGCTCGTTCCAGAGCTCCTCGCAGTAGGTGGCAAAGCCTTCGTTGAGCCAGCCGTTGGGCCAGTCGCGACAGGTGACGAGATCGCCGAACCACTGATGCGCCAGTTCGTGCGCCACGACCGCCCTGTATTCGGGACCCGTATCCAGGGAGGCGCGCTGATCGAGTAGCAAGGTAAATCCGTGCGTGGTCGCCGTGGTATGCTCCATCGCGCCTGTGTAGATCTCGACGACGGTCTGGGCATATTTATCATAGGGATAGTCGACGCCCGTATACTGCGAGAAGAAGCGAATCATCTCTGGCGTCTTGCCCATGTAGAGGTGTGCATCGTCTTTACGGTCCTTACGCACGTAATAGTTGACAGGCTTTCCATTATACCTATCTTCAATGACCGCAAAGTCGCCAACGACCAGGGAGACCAGGTACATCGCCTGTGGTACGTCGAGACGCCAGTGGTGCGTCTTTGTCGCACCATGATCGGCGACGCTCAGCAGATTGCCGTTGGAAACGGTCAGGAAGCGAGCAGGCACGGTTACGATTATCTCTAGCGTGGCGCGATCGTTGGGAGCGTCATGACAGGGAAACCAGTAACTATGATAGCGCGGCTGCCCAAACGTCCAGGCCTGCTCGGGGCGCGTCGGATCTTCCGGCGCAGGCTTTATGAAATGTAATCCTGTGCGCGGTCGCGCATGATAGGTCACGGCAACGGTAAACTCCTCGCCGTACCGATACGCTCGATCAAGCGTCACGATCAACTGGTTGCCGCTAGCAGAATATGCCAGCTCCTTTCCATCGTTCAGCGTAACCTTGTCGATATCCAGCTCAAACGCATCAAATGCAATCGTTTTGATCTCTTCGTACAGCGTTACAAATGTCGTATATGCCGTTCCGCTCACGGCCTCCTGCTCGAAGTCCAGCGCAATCTCCAGTTTCACGTGCTGGATATCGGCAGGCCGATCGGGAGCATAGTGCACTTTATCGCCGGGCAGCTCAAACGCCTGCGCCCTCGGCGCGGGCTGAGAACCGCTTGAGCCTTCTCCATAATGAGCATCCAGAAACAGCGCGCTATACCCATTTCCCAGTTCGCGCGCGCGCGTACGATTACAATAAGCCACAATAACCTCTGCCTTTCCTCATTATTTCTCTCTACCAGATTTCCACATCCCCATCCTTACATAGTAATATATACACACACTATTTTAAATCTCACATTTACCTTGCATGTGCGTATTATGGTAGTAGAGAAAGCAAACAATGTTAAGCAGAAAGGCATAGCTCTTAATATGGGTACTAAACCCCACAGCATCAATAGATTCTCGCAGATAATACGCTTCTTTCGCGTGTCGAGATTACTCTTATGGACAATATGGGTGATATACCGCGAGAGGCGCAGGGTTATACGCGCACGCGCACGCGGCAACTACGATGTGCAGCCTGACGTCGATATCTTGATCGATGTGCTGATGGCCTTCCGCAAAACTGCGCTTGAGCTGGGTGTGCTCATGATTAAACTGGGTCAGTTCCTCAGTTCGCGCGCGGACCTGCTGCCAGAAAGGGCGCTGCTCGTGCTCAGCTCTCTGCAAGATGAGGTGCCGCCAGCGCCCTTCGAGCACGTCGTCTATGTGATCGAGACCGAACTGGGCAGGCCCGTGGAGGAGATTTTTAGCGTCCTGGAACGCAAGTGCATCGCCGCCGCATCCCTCGGCCAGGTGCATAGGGCTGTGCTGGCCTCGACGGGCGAGACCGTGGCGGTGAAGATACAACGTCCTAATATTGATGAACTTGTACGCATGGATCTAAGCACGCTGCGCTTCGTTATCCGGTTGATCAATCGCTTTTTTGATACGAGCAATTTCATCGATCTGATGGGCGTCTACCGCGAGTTCAAGCGCACGACGTATGAGGAGATCGATTATGTCACTGAGCTGGCGAACGCGAAACGCTTCAAGCAGATGTTCGGCGATGATCCGACGATCTACATTCCGCGCGTGCACGAGGAGTATGTGTCACGGCGCGTGCTAGTCCTGGAGTGGATCGAGGGCATCAAGATCAACGATTATCCCGAGCTTGACGCACAGAAGATCAACCGTCTCGAAGTCGCTAAGCGCACCGTGGAGGCTTACTTTCATCAGTTCTTCGACGAGGGCTTCTTCCACGCCGATCCACATCCGGGCAATATCTTCGTGAAGAAGGGGTCGGAGCCTGATAATCCCATCATCACATTCGTCGATTTCGGTATGGTCGGTTCCGTGACGAAAAGTATGAAGCGGTCCTTCAAGGATGTCTTCATGGGTTTCATTCTGCGCGATTCGCGCACGCTGGTGAGCGCGCTGGCACGCCTGGGCTTTATCGGCGAGGGCGCGAATATGGTGTCGATCGAGCGCGGCATGGCTCTGATGATGGAGGAGTACTATGGGATGACGCTGGGCCAGGTGCGCGATCTGGACTTCTCCGAGGTGTCCCACGATATCGAGCGCCTCCTCTACGGGCAGCCTTTCCAGATTCCAGCGCAGCTCGCTTTTACAGGACGCGCGGTCAGTACGCTCGTCGGCGTCTCGACCGGCCTCGCTCCCAATTTCAATTTCGTGGATGTCGCTACACCATACGCGCGTAAGTTCCTGGGCCTGGATGCCGCCGGTATCGGTCAGACCACGCAGCAGGTTATCAACCAGTTAATCGATGCGAGCAGAACGCTGCTGACTCTGCCCCATGCTATCGAGCAGCTCATCTCCAAACTCGATGCAGGCCAGATCGAGTTCAGGCTCGGTGGTGTCGGTCCGCTGACCGCGCGCCCACATAGGAACGGCAGGCGCAGGGGCAACGATGAGTTACCGGGAAACGGTGGCAGGGGTGGATATCTCCCGCTTGCCTTTGTGTTTACCCTCTTGCTTGTCGGCGGCATCTATCTCCTCTCAGGTGCACACGATAGTATCGGCGGCTGGTTCTGCCTGGTTCTTGCCGCCCTGACGGTGCTCGGTATGCTGCTGAGATGATAGACAATTTTAACTCTTCCCTTTATCGAGTACAATAGTAATGATGATGATGTTCTATATGACATACCCAGACAGACCGCGAGAGAGAGGACAAGGGCAGTTATTATGTTGTGGATTCCTGGTAAGACGTTCAGACGTGCTATCGAGGAGACGTGGGATACCATCACTCCTAAGAGCGATGTACCTTCGCCTGCTGTGTTTCTCGCCCGCCTGGGCGACCTGACCCGCTCAAACTCCTTTCTCTGGATGGAGGCGAGTCTGAAGCTACAGGAGCGCTACAGCCGCAATACGCAGCGTGGCCAGGTTCTTTTGCGTACGCTAGTTCTGGGAACCGTGGCGGCGGATATCTTCGCAGGCTATACGACCCTGCGCAAGCGTGAACGCTGGTGGCCCGGCCTCGTACGTGCCCGCGACTGGAATCTGCAACACCAGCGCGGCGCGAATCACATACTGGACACAGCGTCCTCGCTCGGTGGAGCGTTGATCAAAGCCTGCCAATTCGCCTCGACACGGCCCGACCTGCTGCCCCTGGTCTATACACATACCCTCTCTCAACTGCAAGACCGCATGCCGCCACATCCGTGGCCCGAGATCGAGGCGGCTATCGCGAACGAACTCGGTCGCAGCCCGTCCGAGGTATTTGCGCACATCGATAAAGAACCCGTTGCCGCTGCCTCTATCGCACAGGTACACCGCGCTCAACTACGCGATGGCCGCGAGGTCGCTATCAAAGTCCAGTATCCAGAGATTGCCGGTCTTATAGGCGCTGACCTCACGGTGCTGCAGCGCGTCTCCTCGGCCATTGCCCGCGTTGCATCGAAAATACAGTTGCAGCCAATCGTCGACTACCTCAAAGGCACGTTGCCGATGGAACTTGACTTCAATCACGAAGCCACTTGCATGATCGATCTACGTGCCGCGCTCGCACATCGCTCGGATGTACTGATTCCCGAGGTAATCAAACAGTGGAGCAGCAGACGCATGATCGTGATGGAGTATGTCGAGGGTATCAAAATTACGAATCGCGAGGAACTTGTCAAGGCGGGCATCTCTCCCGGCGAGACGGCCAGACTGCTCAACGATCTCTACGCCGAACAGATGCTGCGCCTCAACATTCTCCATGGAGATCCGCATCCCGGAAATCTGCTGGTGCAGCCCGGTCCACGCCTGGTCCTGCTCGACCACGGTCTGACGGTCCCACTGAAGCAATCGCTAGTGCAGGCGCTTAGAAAGCTGATCCAGGGCATCGTCGCCGGAGATATCGACGCCATTAGCGCGGCGCTAGCGGAGGCCGGTCTTCAACTCAGCAAGCAGGTGGATGTGGCAACGCTGCTCGAGCTCGTCGGCGTCCTCCTCGGCGAAGAACGCGCGACGAACTTTTTAGAGGTGGGCACGAACCTGAGCCTGAGCATGGGCAGTATCCCCCTGGATCTGCTGCTGGTTGGCCGCGCGCTGGGCCTGCTCGACGGCATCACCCGACAGCTCGATCCAGACCTGGAGGCGATGGAACTGGTCGCCCGCTACATTTGAGCTATAGTACCCTTCATACGGAAGTACCTGTTCCATCGTCGTTTTTCCCCGACTATTATAGAATGAAAATATCCCTGGTTTCAAAAATTGATGTACCTGGAAGGGGGAATATCGACAGAGAGGCAAGAGTATCCTCATCGCGCCCGTGATGATAGATCCCCCTGCTCTCCGCCGCCTGATACATCAATTATGAAACCAGGCTAATGCGATGTTAACACAAGAAAAAAGATTATTCGCATAAAATGGTTGCGAAATGGCTGTAAAGTACCGCATCATGTTAAGCTTCCTCAACCATCACTTCAGACTACAGGGTAAGAGGTCCTATATCACGGGTCGTAGCAACGCTCTCATGGTCCTACTGATCGCTTATTCAGCCAGCGTCCATCTTCCGTCGTCGTCGCGCCTCACGCGTCCTTCGCGCTCTAGTTTTAATAAATGGGCCTCGACAGTCCAGGCAGCGACGGGATGCAGACGTGCGTCCACATCTACGTAGATGCGCTCCACCAGCGTGGAGGCTGTCGCGGGAGACAGCTCCTGCAGCGCATCGATGACCTGTTGCTCCCTCTGCAAACGATGGGCGATATACTCCGCCAGCTTTGCCTGTGCATCTGGAATCGTCGGTCCATGCCCCGGCACGATCTCGGCGATGCCGATGCTTTGTAGGCGGGTGAGCGAACTAAGGTAATCGAACATATTACCCTCGGGAGGAATGATGACGTTGGTCGTGATGCCCGATATGAGGTCACCTGCAAAGAGCGTGCCTCCTTGCTGCAACAGGTAGGAGAGATGATCGAAGCGATGGCCGGGCGTGTAGATAGCGAGCAGCGTATCACCTCCGACCGAAAAAGTCGTGCCATCGGGCACCCCGTGATCGGCTATTGCTATCTCCTGGCGATTGTACACGTAGATAGCCGCTCCGGTCCGCTGGCGCAGCGCCTCGGCCCCTCCCACGTGATCGGAATGCCCATGTGTAATCAAGATGCGACGAATCCCGCCGCGCCTGCTTCCCTCGCGCTCGATTGCCTCAAGATGATCTGGATGCTCATCAGCAGGATCGATGACCGTTGCACCGTCTGCGCCTCCGCCCAGTACGATCGTATTGGTGCCGGGACCCGTCATGAGCGAAGGATTAGGGGCCAGGATTACTGTGTAAGTCCCTTTCATATCGCCTTCCTCTATTATATTATGTATGCCAGTTATGTATAGCAATGCGTTTAGACGCGCCAACGTGTGCCGGGTTCTTCGGGCAGATACACGAATGCTCTCCCTTCTTCCTGTGCAAGCATGGGACGGTGGGCAGACACGTAGCGCGTAATGGTCGCGTTGAGAGCCTCGCGCACACTGCCGAATGCCGCCAGGTCGCGCAACTGGTGATAGGTGGGAAACGCAAGCGGCACCTCTCCGCGCTGAGAACGTGCAATCATCTCGGCGGGCTCAAACCACATGCCCTCGCTCGTCTCCAGGCTATCGTACAGTGCCTCCTGTTCTGGCGGAGCCGCCGCCAGGAAGAAATGGGTATCGAAGCGTTTCGGCATCTGCTCCGGCGTGACCCAGTGCGCGAAATATCCGAGATGATCAGTCGCCAACACCAGTCGCTCGGCCTGGACAATAGCACTGAGCGAGTTCTTACGCTCATTCAATGCCTGGCGATACCCGGCAAAGCGCGGCAGGGAGTCCTTGCCGACCGCCAGTATCTGTCCATCGCGGTAGGCGAGCAGCACATTCCCCTCCTCAAAGAGCTCGCGAATCGCCGCCGTCCTCAGCCCATTCCCCAGCGCAGTGCGCCCCTCGGGGTCTGCCGCCGAGGGAGCAACCTCCACGCGCAGGTCTGAACTCTCCTCCACCAGGCGATCATCTGGCATGACCGAGCCACCAGGAAAGACATATAGATCGGGCATAAATTCGCTCTGCACCACGCGCCGCACCATAAACACCTCTATCCCGTCCCTCACGCTATCGCGCAGCAACATTACCGTCGAAGCCAGTCGCGGCTGAACCGTCATAGTACCTCCTACCTACTCTTAAGAGAAATCGTTTTCTCATTTTCTTGCAGCCATCCAGCTTTCCCTGTTTAATTAATAGTATCATATGTACCGCTCCATTCACTTTCCCCGTGCTCAGATTGCGCATCTTCTTTGCGGCAGGCCACTCTTTTAGTGAAGAATGCGCACCATTTACCGCTTTTCACCGTTCACTAGAATAAGAGAACAGGTCGGGATACATGTCGCCTATCCCTTGAGAGGGTGTAGAACTGCGCTAAATTTTGTTATAATTTTGGGGAACAGCGAAAAAGATTTTAAGCTTTTTCGCACACATAACGGACGTATAAAACGTACACATCTAGATAGAAGATGATTGGATGCGGAATGTCAATTTGCAATGAATGTTCACTACAGCCGTACGAGGCTGTAACAACCATACGCGTTGGGCTGATCGGCGATCCTGCCGTACAGTCCTTCCACGCCCTACTACAACAGGCTGCCTTCGATGCACTGGGTATCACAGCCCACTACGAGCTCTGGTATACGCCGCCTACAAAGCTGGTCGAGCGTGTGCGTGCGCTGTGTGAAAAAGGCTCCCTGGGTGCCAATGTTTCTTTACCGTATAAACAGGTCATTATTCCATTACTCGACAGGGTTGATACTATTGCTGCACGCATCGGGGCCGTGAATACCATCGTGCAGCACGACGACTATCTGTATGGCTACAATACCGAGGCCACTAGTCTTCTGCACGCACTGATTGAACAGGGCATCGGGACGCAGGACAATGAACAGGTCTCCCTGAAGGGCCACACGGTCATCCTGCTGGGCGCGGGCGCCGCCGCGCGCTGTGCGGCCTTCGCGCTGACCTCGGCCAATGTCGAGCGCCTTATCATCTTCAATCGTAACCTGGAACGGGCGCAACGCCTAGCAGCGGACGTGCAGCAATACTACGACGGACCGGTCTTCAGTCTCAACGATCCCAACTTCCTCATCCCCCATTCTTCCTCCATTATCATCAACGCCACCGTCATCGGCATGCATGAAGATGGCAGCCCTCTGCCGCCCGAAGTGCTCACGCGCTTCGACGGGGACACCTTTGTCTATGATATGATCTTCAATCCGACGCAGACGCTCTTACTCTGCCAGGCTCGTATCATGGGCCTGCGCTGCGCCAACGGACTCTCCATACTCCTGCACCAGGCCGCACTCGCCTTTACCCTCTGGACGGGCAAGCCAGCACCATTGGATAGCATGCGCGCGGCATTGCTTTAACCAGGGGCACATGCGCGCCTTTTTCATGATTGACTCACCGAAGGGGTCATCCGCACACCTGGTAGATGTTGTACAATAGAGCAACGCACCATGCAGCAAAGGAGACTACACATGAGGTTTGTCAGCTTTTCTACTAGCGAGATCCCCAGGCCACACCTGGGCATCGTGCGCGATAACGAGGTCGTCGATGTCGATCTGGCAGGACAGGCTCTGAAGCTCTCCGTCCCTGATCAGATGCTCGACCTGATTGATAACTACGAGCGGTACAGCGCCGCCCTACAGGCTATCATAGACAAGGCGATCAATCGCCACTTCACGGAGGTCAGAACCTTCGCCGAGATCGGGGCCGCCCACACGCTGGACGAGGTTCAGCTCGCTGCCCCCATTCCACTACCCTGCAAAAATGTGATGTGCCTGGCGGTCAACTACCGGGAACACGCCGAGGAGACCGCGCGCCTGCGTGGACGGAGTGGCAATGCGCCGGAGATACCGATATTTTTCACCAAGGCCACGACTACCATCAATAGCCCATACGGCGAGATCGTCATCGACCCGGCGGTTTCGAGCGAGATAGATTGGGAGGTTGAACTGGGCGTCATCATCGGCAAGCGAGGCAAAAATATCCGTGCCGAGGATGCCCTCTCATACGTCTTTGGCTACACTGTCCTGAACGACATCACCGCGCGCGATCTGCAGGCACGCCACAAACAGTACTTCAAAGGCAAGAGCCTGGACGGTTCCTGTCCTATGGGCCCCTGGATCGTCACAGCCGACGAGATACCCGATCCGCAAAATCTCGCGCTGCGCCTGCGCGTTAACGGCGAGACCAAACAAGATTCGCATACCAGCCTGATGATCTTCCCTGTCAGCCAGTGCATCTCTGTGCTCTCGGCGGGTCTGACGTTGGAGCCGGGCGACATTATCGCGACCGGTACTCCCAGTGGCGTCGGTTTCTCGCGCACTCCTCCGGAGTTCCTGAAGCCCGGCGATGTGGTTGAGGCCGAGGTCGAAGGCATCGGCCTCATCAAAAACACCGTCGTCTGAACCCCAAACATTTGGTGTGTATATCGGGCACGGCGGGCTTGTCAACCGCGCCCGATCAGGACTAGACTTGCACCTCTTCACGCAACCAGGAGGGCATAGCGCCCCACAGGTTGAGGGCCATCGCGCGTGTATGCCAGAGACGAGGAGGCGCCGTGACGTCGCGATCGTAGTATTGTTGCATCTCTGCGGAGAGCTCGATATGCACGCCTTCCGCATCGGCGCAGCGCAGGAAGAGGTCGTTGCCCGCGCCATGGCGTCCAGGACCCCACAGGACCGGAATCTGCTGGCGACTGAGGTGGTCCGCCCAGCGCAGCAGCTCGGGGCCGTCACTGATGGCGTACCCTACATGGTCGATCCCCTGCTTGCCTTGCGTAAACATGATGGTGTGGTGGTTATTGTTGCAGCGCAGCCAGGCGCTCTCACGCAGTAGCCAGTCCGATATGTCAAACCCCAGCGCCTCCGTGTAAAACTCGACCATCTCTTCCAGCCGCTGCGTATAGAGCGCGACGTGCTGCAAGGCATATGGACGCAACAGAACGCGCCGCGAGCGCTGCGGGCCCGCAAGCAGATAATCGTCGAGCGTCACCGAGATCTCGATGCGGTTGCCATCGGGATCGCTAAACCAGAGCGTATCGCCCAGTTCGGGATCACCGTCGCGCGGCCCCAGCGCCAGGTCGATGCCGGCCATCTTGAGACGTGCAGCCAGTGCGGCCAGTTCAGCATCGGTATCTACTTCGAAAGAGAGATGATGGAGCTGCGTACGCGCAGCGGCCCTGCGCCCGTTGCTGGTGGTAGGACGGTTATCGTTGAATAGCGCGAGGGAGTGGTGCTCCTCGCCCAGGGCCAGGAATACGTTCGCATCTTCCAGGTCGATATCCCGCTCAATCGAGCCATCGGGCGGCAAACGCAGATCGCATCCTAGCATCTGCCGATAGAAGCGCGCCTGTGCCGGTACGTCTGTTGCCCACAACCCTACATGTGCCAATTTTTTAACTTTTACCTTCTGAATCTGCTGATTGCTCACGGTTGCCTCCTGTACAAGTTCCCCCGCATTCAGGGTTGGGGTACCTGACACTATGCTATGCTATATCACCCGTAATCATACAGAGCTTATAGAGGAGGGTCAACGAAATTACCCGAAGGTCATGTATGTTTGCACAAATGTCCCCCGATATGGGTCTATCGACAGATATCACATCCCTTCTTCAATAGACTCTTCGACAGACTCGTCCTCTTCAGCATCGCTCGCCTGCGACACATCGATATCCGCCATGAGGCTCTCCATATCCGCCCGCGAGAGGTCGATCGTCTCCAGCACCCGAATAAGCGGCGTCGGAGGCATCGGCGTCTCTGGAAAGTGGGACGATGCTGGCATACGGCGCTTTTGTGACATGGAAGACTGCTTCTGCCGGTGCCTCGTCACCAGCGTATCGTAGATCTTATCACACAAGAGACGCGTCATTAACATAATAATGAGGGACCAGGCCAGCGCCAGGACCAGCAGGAGCATCCAGTACTGGAACACAAGCACACCCAGCGCGATCCCCCCGGCCAGCAGAACAAATGCCAGCGGTGGGTAGAGGAAACGCAGGTGGGGCATAATGAGGCGCTTTCTCGCCACCCACCATGTCCTCTTCATCACCAGGAACCTGCGCTGCTGCGCTATCCTACCCGTCGAGACACCCTTGCGCACATTGTTCGGCCACAGCGCATTGCTGATGCCACTCGTCCCCGGCCTGATAATCTGCACGACGCTCCTATCTCCGCCTGCCCTGCTCACCATGCTCTCCTTGCTTGCCACAGTACTCCTGATGAAATAGCTCTCCTGATTGCGCTACTGAAGTGCCGGCATATCACCGGCTGACTTCAGCACCAGCATGCGACACTCCAGCTCACCCCACCTGCTCCACAGCTTCCCCACGGCCATCCTGCACGTATACATGTTCATCTCTGGCGACAACCCAGGCTCCCTTCCTCCCCTACACCCCACAACCTGGCGAGAAAGGTGAAAACAGACTCTCCCAACCGGCGGCGCATCTCAGACACTCCGACGCCCCACGCCGCCTGCTCTCTCCACCCCACCACACAGCGAGCCGCTCCACATTTCGTGCTGCCACCTCTGCCCCTCACTGACCTCACAGACATGCTTCCGTAAGCAGAATAACCACCTGTGCAACCCATCCCCCCCGGACAATATCGCTCTCCACGATATGCCTCGCTACGTCCACATACCGGCACTTCACTAGCGCCCCAGGAATTGCATCTTCTACCAATCAGGTCATAGCCACTTTTTCAGTATCCATCCAGGCTTACTACAACGCGAGTATACTGAATAGTGAAAGGCTCGATACCTTCGAACCGATCTCAAAGACTTTTTTATGTACGCAATTGGTGTAATGCACTTCTTACCGATCACGTATGAATATTACAATGTTGCCGTCTACTCACGGTTGCGAAATCGTAAAGATCAAGTTGAGATTGTGTATTCTTTTCATCGAATTCTTAACCTTTTTATAGATATTTTTAACTACAATAATATATCTATTTATAGATATGCTGGGCGGTTTGATCAAGACGGAGGGGTAACTTGTAAATTTTGAAATTATGTTTGGGTTTCTTTGCACTTATTCGGGTGATGAGATATACCCAGGAGAGATCGTGCTGTTAACTCTTTCCGTGTGGGAGAAGATTCATTATGGCAGAACCGTCATTACCACTCACCGCTCTTTCAGAGGCTCGAAGAGCGCAAGCCTTAGAACGCTTTGCGGTCAAAGGATGTCGTTGAGGCGGCACGGGAAAGTCTGGTTATTGGGCAAGACTGAACCTTTTTCGCAGAGGCGTCTCAAAACCGTTCGTTGACTACGACACACAGCAGAGACATCATCCCGCTCTCGGCTCGGATGAGCGGGAGAGGGCACGCGTCCGCTCGGACGCGTGCTCTGCCAATTAACTCCTTGCTGGCTCATCGAGATAGACGACGTCGTAGGTATGGGGATCGATGCGCGAGGCGTTCTGGCCGAACTGCGCGAAGTCTGCTCCATGCCTCTTCAGGAAGGCATCAAAGTCTGCCTGGGATCGCCAGTGGGCATAGTTGATGACACGGGTGCCGTCTGTGCTTTTGTGCAATGCTGTCCCGACGTAGCCAGGCTCATTCCTCACCTCTTCGGTGAAGCGAACCCACTGATCGATGAGTGCCTGCTGCTGCTCAGGGGTCGTCTCAAAGACGTTGATCAATGTGACCAGGTTGCTCTCTTTGGAAATACGCATACGTTTCTCCTCTTGAATCCAATGATGCATGAGCGTTTATCACTGCCCATGAATGCCTTAGACGAAAAAGAACGATTATTCAGGTGGACGATGGCTCCAGGCGAAGAGCAGGTCCTTCATCGTCTCCTGCAAAAGGTGTTTGACGCGCTCTGGCCCCCCGACGATGCGGCGCGCCATGGCCAGGGTAATCAGCCCATGGATCAGGCCCCGGCGAGCTTCCACTAGATCAGTGAGGTCTGCTCTCTCGACTCCCCTGGCTTCGGCCCACTGCTCCATGGCCTCACGTGCCAGGCCAAAGCTTTGCTTGACCTCGACGGGCGTATCAGGATGCCCATACCGGCCAAAGGAGATCCCTGCTAATCCATGCATCACCTGGTACAACTCAGGCGAGCGAAAGGCAAAGTCCCAGTAGGCTTCGGTCATGGCAAGCAAGCGTGCTTCAGGATCATCCGTGGAGGCGAAAGCCGCCTGCACCACGACCACCAGTTGCTCGTAGCCAGAGCGCAGGAGAGCGAGCAGAATCGCCTCCTTGTTCTCAAAATATTCGTAGATGGTGGACTGGCTATACTCAATGCGCTCAGCCACTTTGCGGGTCGTGACCGCCTGCCAGCCTTCTTCGGCGGCAATCTCGCGCGCGGTGGAGAGAATGCGCCGCCGGATCTCCTGTCGTTCCCGCTCTCGGCGTTGTTTGATCCCCATAATTCTGATGATCCGTTCGATGAACAGAATTAGGCTGGTGAATAATTTCCCATCGCCTATCGGCAAGTGTAGATCATGATCGGCCAGTTTGTCAAGAGGAAAGGGAAGGAAAGCAAGTTATGCAGCGCCGTACAGGCTGAATGACTTGACGAGAATTGTTCCGCCCGCGTCTACGGCGACCCCGACGGTGCCGGTGCTATAGGTGGCGTCTTGCGCGGTACCGACGCGCTGCCCGTTTATATAAAAAGTAAAGTTGGACCCGACGACGACGATGGTTATCCGCAGCAAGGCATGGGCATCGATGGAGGTCTGGCCGGAGGCGATCTGCGTCTGGTTTGCTGTGATGGTGTCATATACATACGCGCCCCACGTGCCATTGGGGTGGATGAAGAAAGTGTAGATCCCCTGCTGGTTTCCTGGCTGGTTGCGGAAGTAGATACCATAATCAGAGGAGGTATTCACCTGTTGTATCTGCGCCTCCACGACATAATTGTTCGGATAGACACCACCAGGAATGCTCGTGAGGATGGTGCCGACGAGATCGGGCGAGGTGGAGTTTGGATTGCTTATGGTGGTGCCATTCGCCGAGCATTGCAGCCCTGGCTTATTATAGTCGGCCCACTGTCCTCCGCCTTTGTCACACTGACTGCTCAAGGTCGAGGTGGTGTACAATAGCTTCCCATAATTGATATTGCTGACTGGCGTTGCTGTGGGAACGGAAGACGGCGCGGACGTCTGGGTCGTGGCAGTCGTCTGTGTAAGCGACGACGCGGCAGGCGATGTAGCGGTGGACCGCACGCTGCCATTCGTCTGGTTGGGCGACTGATTGCGCATGAGGGCGAAGACCGTAAAGCCTCCAAGTACAAGCACGATCACGAGAGCGAGCAGAAGGAGGGCGTAGAGCCTGTTCTGCGCAGGTCGAGCAGGCATTGCAGGCTGAGATTGCGCCGGCATCACTTCTGGCGGTGGTGGTGGCGGAGGCGTTATAGATCTCGCGGGCGTCACGCGCTCCGTAGGAATATTGTCCTCCAGTGCGCCCTGAAACAGCGACGCGGGGGTGACGCGTTCCGTGGGAATATTGTCCTCTGGTCCACCTCGAAACGGCAGCGCGGGAGCAGCTCGCTCCGCAGAAAGATTATTTCCCTGGCGCAACGCCGCCCCGAACGCGCGCACAGAGGGGAAACGCTCCTCGGGTCGTTTCGCCAGCGCCCGGAGGAGGACCGCATCCATGGCCGGAGAGATACGCGGGTTGTATGCGCCGGGCCGTGGTGGAGGCTCATGCATGTGCTTGTACATCATCAGCTGCATGTTGCCCTGGAAGGGAACCGTGCCGGTCAGCAGTTGGTAGGTCATCACTGCGAGCGCGTATTGATCGCTGGCCACGACAGGCTGACCCGCCCACTGTTCCGGCGCCATGGCGGAGGGCGTTCCCCTGATGCTCTGGCTGGCGGTTGATGTTGCCGTACTGAAACGCGCGATGCCAAAATCGGTCAGCAGGAGATCTGGTTCCCGGTCCTCGCGCGTGCGCACAAGGAAGTTCGACGCCTTGACATCCAGGTGCAGGATCTGACGATCATGCGCGTGCTGCAGCGCCTCAGCGGCCTGTAGCACCAGGGGAACAACCTCCTCTGGCGTAAGGAGGGTCCCGCCACGCGCATGTAACCAGTCGATGAGCGATCCTTCTGGCCGGTATGGCATAACCAGATACGTGAACATCCCTCGATTGATAGCCTGTTCGCCAAAATCGATAAGGGGCAGATATTTCTTTGCATATTTTCGCCGCGCTACCGTTCGTCGTCGTCTTCGACGTGGATGCGGCCACGCACAACGTTAGACGAGGGCGTATAGGAGGGCGGGTCCCAGTCGAACTTTACCTTCTGGCGCCGAATCGGCACATCCGTTTGCAGCTTGTCCGCGCCATTTTCACGCGTCAACAAGACCTGCATCTGCTTCTCATCTACCTCAAGGCGGCGCGAAATAACGGAGAGCACCTCGGCGCGAATCATCTCAAGCACCTCGGGATTCACCTTTAGACGATCGTGAACGAGCACAACCTTCAAACGTTCCTTTGCCAGCTCCCCCGGAGTCGGCTTCTTGCGGCCAACCATAAACTCAAAAACACCCATGACTTCCCTCCCTTTATGACGACTGAGAACGCATGCGCTTCTCAGGCAAGGCTGGACCGAATCCCATCAAGCGGCGGAGCCGTTCCAGGAGTGTCGGAGCTTCTTCGACTTCGTTGAGCGGAACCTCTTCCCCGAGGAGGCGTTGCGCCGCGTTCAGATAGGCGCGCCCGGCTCGCGAGCGCTTTTCATAGACGGCTGGCTCACCTCTGTTGGTTGCTACGATGATGACCTCATCCTCGGGCACTATCCCTAGCAGGTCGATGCCCAGCACCTCCAGCACGTCCGCGACATCCATCATGTCGCCGCGTTTGACCATCTCTGGGCGCAAGCGATTGAGAATCAGGCGTGGCTCTGGCTTCCCTGCTGCTTCGACCAGGCCGATGATTCTATCTGCATCGCGAACCGAGGCCATCTCTGGATTCGCGACGATGATGATCTCATCGGCACCCACAATAGCGTTGCGAAATCCCTGCTCGATGCCAGCAGGCGAATCGATCACCACAAAATCGAATTCCTGGCGCAGTTGCTGGCATAATTGCTCCATCTGCACACTGTTGACCGCGTTTTTGTCACGTGTCTGTGCGGCGGGCAGGAGATATAATTCGGGGAGTCGTTTGTCCTTGATCAGCGCCTGGCGCAGGCGGCACTGGCCTTCAACGACGTCTACCAGATCATAAACGATTCGATTCTCCAGGCCGAGAACGGCATCGAGGTTGCGCAGACCGATGTCTGAGTCTATGACGGCAACCTTCTTGCCCTGCATCGCGAGAGCCGTGCCAAGATTCGCCGTCGTGGTTGTCTTGCCAACTCCGCCCTTTCCCGATGTAATAGTGATTACCCGGCTATCCATACAACACTCCCTATACCATAGAAGAACTACTCCGACTATTGTAAGCGAACGATTTCCCAGATTTCTATTTTACCTAGTATACCACGAATCATATTTTATACCAGGGTATACTTATTAAATGAACTGGTTCTTCACTTCCGTTCGCGCTATATCTGGACTGCCTGGACGCAGGAAACTCTCTATTTCTTTGGATCTCTCTCCTTGCCTATTTGCGTGGAGCGCGCCCGCTGACCCAGGTCTCGACAATAATCTGTCCTTGCTTGATCACGGCTACCTCCGGACGGGGCTGCGCCGTGAAACCTTCCGGGGGACGCGATAGGAGATGCGCGATACGCAATTGTACAGGAGACAACTGCAGCGCACATACTATAGCCTGCTCATTGTCGGGATAGCCCGCGTGGACCATACCACGCAGGACGCCCCACACAAGAATATCTCCCCCTGCTACGATCTCGGCACCAGGATTCACGTCGCCGAGCACTACTACGTTGCTTCTATGATGAATAGCCTGGCCGGAACGGACGGTACGCCTCAAGAAGAGAGTGTCTTCCGACTCGCGTGGATCTTTCTGTGCCTGCAGTTCGGCTTCGGCCTCGTGAAGCGACTCCTCAAGTGGCAGTGTGATCGTCTTTGCCTCATTGACGACCTCCGCAGCCTTTTCGAGCGGCCTGACCGACATCTGATAGTGTGCAAGAAGATTTTCGAGCTGAATGCGCTCGCTTACACGCAGATGCCGCCGAGTAGTATCTACCGTTAGTGCGGCACCACGAAAAAAGGTCGGCGCCTCCGCCAATCGATCAGCTAAGGCGCTGAGCAGGTCGCCAAAAGGCGTCTCTGGCTCCAGAGTCAAAAGCAAGCCACTACGCGTTCCTTTGATTGCAATATATCCTTGCACAGATTGTGCTTCCTCCTTCGTCAGCCTGCCTGGTTGCTCTTGTGTCCATGACTCTTCTCGCCCCGAGTTGTCCTCCATACACTAAGTTCCCTATTCACTACTGGAAGCAGGATGTCGAAAACGATGTAACTCTTCAGGTACCCCCTAATCAGTAGGGATGGGGCTTGCCCCCATCCGGCCCGGAAGCCACGTTGTGAGGAACCGGATGGGGGCAAGCCCCATCCCTACTGATTAGCTACAAAACGATACCTTTGTGATTTCATAAGACTGCGCGTATGCCTTGTATTCCCGATTACGCGCGTTGATACCATATTGATATCATACAGTATAAGCATGGAACCTTCAAAACGCAATAGAATTGAGGCGCCTATAGCCTGATCGGAATATCTGTGTAACGGTGAGCTTGCCGATCCTTCTGCGACGTACCATAATGGAAAGAGCAAAACATTTACATAAGATACCGATGAAGCAACGCTTCGTCTGCTAAAGATCTGATATGGAGAAAAGAATGGCTGCTTTTATGGACTTTCCCACGTCCCGCGAGCATGTGCTCACATATGGCGACACGAAGATAGGCGTTATCCCTGAATTGAGTCTGGTCTCGCATTTCCAGGTTGGTTCCTGGCCGGTTCTCTATCGACCTGCCGAGACGGGCAATGTGAAGCGCTGGGGCCTGCCGCTGATGATCCCTAACTTCTCGCGCCTGAAAGACGGTATCTTTAAGGAAAAGGGTACCACGCTGCCCATTCACGGCTTCGGGCGCAACCTCCCCTGGTCGGTTGTCGAGCAGGATACGACGAGTATCAGCATTCAATTGGTCAGTAGCGATGCGACGCGACCCAATTACCCCTACGAATTTACCTTTACTGTGCGCGTCGTCGCCGGCGAGGGCACGCTTACTTATGTATTGACGATGGAGAACAATGGCGACGAAGTTATGCCGATCGCGCCGGGCTTCCATCCTTATTTCAGCGTAGACCAGTCCGCCAAAGCGCGCCTCTCAGCCGATGGCCCCACGGGCTTCGACGTTGCGGCATTCCAGTGGGATACTCAACCGCCGGATAATCCATACCCCTTCCCACACCGCGTTACTATACGCATTTCTGGCTACGGCACCCTGACGATCGCTGAGACGCCACAAGACGAGAACTATCTGCTGACAACCATGCAGGTCTGGTCCGAGCCCGTTACTACGCCCGACCATGCCTTCGTCTGCTTCGAGCCCATTGTTACTGCCGAGGATGGCCTCAATCGCTCGCATGATCGGCTTAATATCGCCCCCCACAGTTCTCAGCAGATCATCCTGCAACTGACAGCGCAGCCCGGCTAATTCTTTATTGTTCAACATTCTACTGCCTTTTGACGTATAGATTAACAGAACACCATATTTTCCGAAAGTAAGATAAAAATGGTGAAAGCGCTATCCTATGCGTGCATTTCCAACATCCTTAAGATATAATAGGGATATTCCCGTCGTATAGTCCATGCCATGGAATGGCTCACCCCTTCCTGCTTGCAGACGGGATAATGCATGCCGGAAGTCCAGAAAGCAGGTACTTCGCTATGAAGAAACAGCCGGATAATGTGTACTGGCTACAAAATAATAATAATAATGAGCGGCAGCAGCAACAGATGCGCCCCGGTCGCCCCAACGGGCAGACGCCTCAGCAGCGCCCGTCAAACAACCTGAATCGCTGGCTCTTACTCATCGTGGGCATCTTGTTGATGGTCTACATCGTGAACTGGTTCAATAGCGCGAATCAGAGCAGCAGTGCGCCACAACGCGCCGAGCTCACTTATACGCAATTCTACCAGCAGATCAATAGTGACAATATTAAAACTGCTACCCTTATCGGCCAGACCGACATCACCGGTACGCTGAAAAAACCGGTAGACAACCAGACGCAATATCACGTCTATCAGTTGCCCAATGGCGATCCCTCGCTGCCACAAAAGCTTATCTCCAGCGGTGCTACGGTCAACTACCAGGCACCACCTGATAACACATTCTGGCTGAGCCTGCTGATCAATTTCCTGCCCTGGATCTTCCTGATCGCTGCCATCTTCTTCTTTAGCCGCCGCGCCTCACAGGGGCAACAGGGCATCTTTAGCTTCGGCAAGAGCCGCGCCAAGTTGATCCTGGAGGACCGCCCGAGCACGACGTTCGCCGATGTCGCGGGCGTTGACGAGTCGAAGTACGAACTGCAAGAGGTCGTGGAGTTCCTGAAGACGCCGCAGAAGTTTCAGCGCCTGGGCGGCAAGATTCCACGCGGCGTGCTGCTGGTGGGACCGCCGGGAACCGGCAAAACGCTCCTGGCGCGGGCGGTCGCAGGCGAGGCCGGCGTCCCCTTCTTCTCGATGTCTGGCTCGGAGTTCGTGGAGGTGCTGGTCGGCGTCGGCGCCAGCCGCGTACGCGATCTGTTCGAACAGGCGAAGAAGGCTTCACCCAGCATCATCTTTATCGATGAAATCGATGCCGTTGGTCGCCAGCGCGGCTCCAGTATCAATACCAACGACGAGCGCGAGCAGACGCTCAACCAGTTGCTGGTGGAGATGGATGGCTTCGATAACCGCCAGGCCGTCGTCGTGATCGCGGCGACTAACCGTCCCGATGGCCTCGACCTGGCGCTCCTGCGCCCAGGCCGCTTCGACCGCCGCGTGACGGTCGACCGCCCCGACTGGAACGGGCGCCTCGCCATTCTGAAGATCCATTCGCGCAACGTGCCGCTGTCCCCCGATGTGGACCTCGTCCGCATCGCGCGCAGCACGACCGGCATGGTGGGTGCGGACCTGGCGAACCTCGTCAACGAGGCGGCTCTGTTGGCCGCGCGCCGCAATCAGGATCGCGTGACGCAGAGCAATTTCGAAGAAGCCCTGGATAAGATTCTGCTCGGCGCGGAACGCCCGCTTGTACTCAGCGACGAAGACCTCAATGTGACCGCTTATCACGAGGGTGGACATGCCCTGCTTGGTCTCCTATCAGAGGGGGCCGATCCCGTTACCAAGGTGACGATCGTGCCGCGCGGCCAGGCGCTGGGCGTCACTATGTCGACTCCGCTGGACGATCGCTACAACTACTCCAAGGAGTATCTCCTGGTGCAGATCCTGACCGCGCTGGGAGGTCGCGCTGCCGAGCAGGTCATCTTCAACAGCGTCACGACCGGCGCGGAGAACGATCTGCAGCGCGTGACGATGATCGCGCGCCAGATGGTTACGCGGTGGGGTATGAGCGAACGCCTGGGTGCCATCTCATTTAGCGAGCGTCAGAGCCCGTTCTCGGCTGGCGGCGAGACCGGCGCACCCTCCGATTATAGCGAGGAAACAGCCGAGCTGATCGACGATGAGGTCGAGAGCATTGTGCGCGCCCGTTATGCAATGGCCGTCGATCTGCTCACAACCTATCGCACGACGCTCGATCGGATTGCGCAAGAGCTGCGCCGATCGGAGACGGTCGACTCCAAACAATTGCTGGCAATTATGGAAGAGACGGGAGCGCCGATCGCATCAACGCAGTTCTCGTCCAGCCCGAGTCAGCCCAACGTTATCCTGGCACCAACTCCGCCGTCGGTCCTGCCCGGCACGACGGAAGCGCAGTCATAAAGACTCAATAAAAATGATAAGGACCCGTTTTGCGGGTCCTTATTTTGTGCTTTCCAGAAAATCGCGCATCCCCGGTAGGATGCTCGCTAAGCAGTAATGTGCGGTTCAGCGCCTCATCCAGCACAGAGGCAAAGCCGCAAAAAATGACGGGCCCTTTCCTCTTCCGAAGTGCAACCAAATGGGGAATACATGTAGCCTTTGTTCACACCCCATTCGTATTACTATTTAGTGGTATAATATATGACCTCTCTGTGCCAGACCCTATCATTTGCGTCGGTACAGATCGTAATATCTACAGCGTAGTATAAAAAAAGACGAGGGAAACATTATGGCAAAAACATTGACACCGGACACCGAGCACGCCGGCAAGCGTAAAAAGCTGGCGAAACGGGAAGCAAAGGTGATGCTCAAGGTAGAGCAAGCAAAGAAAGACGTACAGAAGGCCGAACAGAAGGCCGCTAAAGCCCAGGCAAAGCTCGAAGAGATGCGCACACGCTTGCACAATCTTGAGCAGGCGTTGGACCAGACACGCGCTCCGCAAGAACCTGAACTCCCCCAGGAGGCGCAACTTCAGCCCCTTGCGATAGAAGAGAGTGCACAGCACAACGGCGCTACCCAGGGGGGCCCATTCACCGGCACTCCTGCGACCGACGATTCCAGTGCTGCAACGACGGGGCAGCAGGTTGTCGAGGCCAATGAGGAAGAGCACTACCTGACCCAGGCGGAGAGCGACACAACAACAGAGCCGACCGGTGAGTGGGGCGATACTTCTAAGGATGCAAATCTTTTTACTGATACCGATCTCTCGGCGGGGAGTCTATCTCCCGAAGACGTAGTGGTGTACCATCTCACCGATGATGTCACCGCGAGCGACGCTACTCCCACTAGCGAAGATACAACGTCTCATTCCGCTCCCCATAACGAGGAGCACGACGCCAGCACAACCAACAATGAGCATACAAGCGACGACACCACGAACAGTGCGGCCCCTGCAACAAGCGAGGGGAACTAAATCACCAGTGAGCCTGACAGGGATGGATGAGTTGCAGGGCGCTCAGGGCGACCGCAAGGGTCGCCCTGAGCGCCCTGCGAGCCGTTTCATTGCATTCCTTCTCTGTCTGCTACCGTTCTCTGTCTACTATTGTTCAACGAACGGAATCAAGATCCTCTAACGGCTGTAACAGCGAATCCTTCGCGTCTAACTCAGTGGTCAATACGCCTCGTTCCTTCAGTCGGAGGTACAACCATAGGGCGATACCCAGCAGCAATCCGCTGAAGAGGTATCCTCCAAGCACGTCGCTGGCCCAGTGATCTCCCAGGTAGATGCGCGAGGGACCGACCAGCACAACGAACAGGGCCGGAACGATCAGCAGGATATAATTCCACCAGCGTTTCCTGTTGAAGAGGATCAGCCCCAGCGAAAAGAGTAGCCCCCAGAAGGCGACATACGACATCACATGCCCACTGGGAAAGCTCTGGCCCGTCGCGTGCTGAATAATCTCTACGAACTGTGCCGATGGACGCGGACGGCTCACCAGCAGCTTCAGCAATACGTTTAAAACGGCGCTGATCGCGGAGAGTCCGACAATGAATAGCGCCTCCAAGCGCAGACGCAGCAGCCAGAACGCAAGAGCGGTCAGACCGATCAGCGCGGCAAAGGGGAGCACCTGGTTGCCGAGGTAGCTTACGGCGATCATCGTCCACTTGATGAATGGCGTCTGGTTCTCTTGAAACTCGCGCGTGATCGCTATATCAACAGGCAGCACCGGGTTAAAGTGCACGTAGACCGCCAGCAGCGTAAAAAGCACGAATTCGAGAATATAAATTATTATCAGTACCTGAGCGCGGTGCGACGAACGATACCACGGTTCGCGGCTACTTGCGACCTCCTTTCGCGCCTGTTCCATCATATTGTGCATATCCTGCTGCACATTCTCTTTCACGGGTTCTCTGTGTGGCTCGCGCTGCATGACCTTTCCTTCTCAAATGCTGCCATCTCTAAAGACATAGTTATATATCGCACATCCCAGGGGATAATAATAGTACGTAGCTGCGAGCAAAAATGTTTCTAGCCCCGCAGGCTACGACCGCATATCGATCGCCCCTACGAATAGTATCCTTGCATATTGACGGGCGCTCCGTCTTCTCGCTATAGTAGCTATAGCAACAGGAGGAGCTAATTTATGTCAAACCTCGAAATTCGTTTCGCGCGCCCCGAGGACCGCGACCCTGTGCTGGCATTCTGCAACGAGACATGGTCATGGGGCGATTATATCACCAATGTGTGGGACGATTGGCTGCAAAATCCCGCTGGCCAGTTGTTCGTTGCCACAATGGATGGACAGCCGGTCGGCATGGTCCATATGCGTATGTTGTCCCCTATCGACGCCTGGCTGGAAGGGCTGCGCGTGGCTCCGCAGTTCCGCCACCAGGGTATCGCGGGCGAATTAACTCAGGCGGTGTTTGTTGAAGCTATGCGACGCGGTGCGCAGTATATCCGGCTGGTCGTCGGGTCGGACAATACCAGTTCTATTCGCATCTGGGAGCGCGCTTTTATGCGCACAGTGGGCGGCTTCTCGTTCTGCACGGCTCCCTTTGCATCTCCCTCAAAACGGCCCGTCGAGGACACGGCCCAACTGGCAATGGCCTCCGATCTGGATGAGATTATTGACTACTTGAATGTCTCAAACATTTTTCCTCTCACCGGCGGCCTGTACTATGTGAACTTTACCGCCTATCCTATCACCGCTGAATTGCTTGAAGAGAAGATAGCGGCGCAACAGGTCTACCTGCTACGCCGCTGGGAGCGCCTGGACGGTCTGGCGATCGCCGAGGTGCACGAGGGACACCAGGGCAAACAGCTATCACTCGGCTACATCGATGGAACCGCCATCGAGCCAATAAGCCTGCTTGCCTACGATCTGCGCCGCCACCTCCCCGCTGTGGGTGCGGAGAGCGTGCGTGCCTACATTCCCGATATCATCCTGATGCGCGATGCCTTCACAGGCGTCGAATACGAGTGGAACGGTAATCTCTTTTTTACTTACGAACGAGGATTAAAATGAAAGCGTGATTTATAAACCTGCACGTTTCTTACACCGATACATTTGTGGCTTATAAATCACGCATTCGTTTAGACTATTTTCCTCTATCCCGCCAGTTCCGCGCGGCGCGCAAGAAGCTTGCTCACGCGCTCCTCCTGTGCCGCCAGCTTCTCCCGCTCCTTCTCGACCACTTCAGGCTTCGCGCGCGTGACGAAGTTCTCGTTCGCCAGCTTGCCCTGCAGACGTGCGATCTCCTGCTGCGTCTGGGTGATCTCTTTGTCGAGACGCTCCAGTTCTTTGCCGATATCGAGCATACCGGCAAGCGGCAGGTAGATCTCTATGCTATCCGCCAGCAGGCTCATCGCCTGTTGCGGCTTCTGCTCCAGCACTTTGTGCAGTTGCGGCTTCTCCGTACGCGCCAGAAATTCGATCAGCGGAGCCTGGGCTGCGAACACGCCGAGCAGGTCGCCCACGGTCATAATCACGGGTATACGTCGTGAGGGCTCAACACTCATCTGGTTGCGCGCGTCGCGAATACGCGTGATCACCTCCTGCAACAGGCTGAACTGCTGCTCGGCCTCTTCGTCGATCGAGAGCATAGCGGCATACGGCCAGGAAGCCACGATCAGTGCGGGTGCGGGCCAGCGCTCAGGCGTCGGCTCGCTCGTACGGTACAGGTGCTGCCAGACCTCCTCTGTGACGAAGGGCATGAAGGGATGCAGCAAGCGCAGGCTCTGATCAAGGACCATGCGCAGAATGCCCGCCGTTGAGCGCCGCGTGCGCTCCTCGCCCTGCATCTGCACCTTGGCGATCTCCACATACCAGTCGCAGTAGTCCGACCAGAAGAATTCGTTGATCTGCCGACCAGCTTCGCCCAACTGGAACTCTTCGATCAGGTGCGTTACTGATTGTGTCACGCGTGCGAGACGATGCAGAATCCAGCGATCGGCCAGCGTCTCCGGCTGCACTTCGTTAGGTGTGGGAACGCCGCCACCGACCTCAGCCGTGGTCATAAGTACGAAGCGCGAGGCGTTCCAGATCTTGTTCGCAAAGTTGCGGTTGCCCACAATACGATCTTCGACCAGTTTCATATCGTTGCCCGGCGTACTGCTCGTCGCCAGGGTGAAGCGCAGAGCATCGGTCCCATACTGATCCATGACCTCCAGGGGGTCGACAACATTGTTCCTGGACTTGCTCATCTTCTCGCCCTTCGCGTCGCGCACCAGCCCATGCAGGTAGATGGTGTCGAAGGGAATCGTCCCCATGAAGTGGATGCCGGACATCACCATGCGCGCCACCCAGAAGAAGATGATATCGTAGCCCGTCTCCATCACCGAGGTCGGATAGTAGCGCAACAGGTCGGCGGTCTTCTCGGGCCAGCCCAGCGTGCTGAAGGGCCACAACCACGAACTGAACCAGGTATCCAGCACATCCTCGTCCTGGTGAATGGCGCTGCTATCGCAGTGCACACAGTTCGTCGGGTCCTCGCGGCTCACCGTCATCTGCCCGCAGGTGTCGCAGTACCAGACCGGGATGCGATGCCCCCACCAGAGCTGGCGCGAGATCGTCCAGTCGTGAATGTTCTCAAGCCAGTCCGTGTAGACCTTCTCGAAACGCTCCGGCACCACCTTGATCAAGCCGTACCTGACCGCGGCCAGCGCGGGCGTCGCCAGTGGCATCATCTTCACGAACCACTGCAAGGAGATGAGCGGCTCGACCACCGTGTCGCAGCGCTGGCAGTGTCCCAGCGGCACGACGTAATCCTCGATCTTCTCGACCTGACCGAGCTTCTCAAGGTCAGCCACAAGATTCGTGCGCGCCTCGTAACGGTCCTGCCCCGCGTACGGACCAGCCTCCGCCGTCATCTTCGCGTCGAAGCCGATCACCTGGACGGCTGGTAGATGGTGACGCTGCCCGATCTCGAAGTCGGTCGGATCGTGCGCGGGCGTGACTTTGACGGCGCCGGTACCAAAGGAGGCGTCCACGGCCTCGTCTGCCACAATCGGGATCTCGCGTCCAACCACCGGCACGATAGCCTTGCGCCCGACGAGATCCTTGTAGCGCGGATCTTTGGGATTGACGGCCACAGCGGTATCGCCCAGAATCGTCTCGGGACGCGTGGTGGCGACACTGATATACTCCGTCTTGCCCGCGTCTTGCCCCTCAACGGGTTTGAGCGGGTAGCGCACATACGTCAACGTCCCCGGCGTTTCAACGTGATTCACTTCCAGGTCCGAGATAGCGCTCATGCAGCGCGGACACCAGTTGATGATGCGCTCGCCACGGTAGACCAGTCCCTCGTCGTACAGGCGCACGAAGACCTCGCGCACCGCCTTCGAGAGACCCTCGTCCAGCGTAAAGCGTTCGCGCGACCAGTCGCACGAAGCGCCCAGGCGGCGATGCTGATCCTGAATGCGGCTCTTGTACTGGTCCACCCAGTCCCAGACGCGCTCGATAAAAGCCTCACGCCCGATGGCATGCCGGTCCGTCCCCTCTTTGTCAAGCAGACGTTCGACCACGGTCTGCGTAGCGATCCCCGCGTGATCCTCGCCAGGAACCCAGAGCGTCTCGTCGCCCCTCATGCGATGATAGCGGATCAGAATATCCTCAACCGTTGCCGTGATCGCGTGTCCCAGGTGCAGCGCACCTGTCACGTTGGGCGGCGGCATACTGATCACAAAAGGCTTGCGTGAAGGATTGGGGCGCGGCTTGAAGTAGCCCCCATCCTCCCAGAAGTGGTACCATTTGCCCTCGACGGCCTGCGGCTCGTACGTCTTCGGCAAGGCCGCCACTGATGGCGTGTTCAGCGCCCCATTGTTTTTCCCCTGCTCAATCATATCTCCTCCTACTTGCTGGGCGTAGAAAAAAGCCCTTCCCCGTCAAGGACGAGAAAGGACCTGCTCGTGGTACCACCTTGTTTCGATCAACTCATACTAACTATTTAAGTACGCATTGATCCTCATTGGTGCTTTAACGGGCACACCCGTGGAGATTTCTTTCTCATCCCCAGACTCACAGGCGACCTTCGATGCGTTCAGCCCGAGGAAGACTTGCAGCCTTTGATCTTCCCTCTCTCGCGGTCCCCGCACCTACTCCTCCTGCTCCTCGTCATTGTAGATTTTTCGTCAGTGTTAGTCTATCGGTAATGAGAACGGTTGTCAAGTGGCGATTATTCCCGAGTGGTCAAGATTTCTTAACCCTGGTCAAGATTTCTTAACCCTTGCGCCGACATCCAGTATCATCTCATATCAGGAACTATGCAAGTGCCACTCAAGAAATTTTGTCACCTGCCGATAAGTATATTTGGAAACACTGATAGGTTATTAGTACCGCTTGTAGACAGATATAGCTGGCTATAGCCCATAATGTATCATGATGTTACCGTCAGGTAGACATCCCGTTACTACATTGAGAGCGAGATTTTTGAAGAGCTTATTTGTAGAGATACATCGGTACATCCTTGTATTGTAATATAAGCCTGTAGGAGGAACACGAGTGAAAATCATGGTGGCGGACGACGATCGCGACATGGTAGACATGCTGAGCTACTGGCTCAAAGGACATGGGTATGATGTTGTGCGTGCATTTGATGGAGAGCAGGCAATCAAACGTTGGCGCGAGACTCTACCAGATCTCGTTATACTAGATATTCAGATGCCTAAGCTTGATGGGTTTGAAGTATGTCGCCAGATGAGAAGCGAAACCAATTCGATGGTTTTGATTCTGACGGCTCACGACCGCGAGGACGACGAGGTGCGCGGCCTGGAACTGGGCGCCGACGACTACCTGCGCAAACCCTTCAGCCCCCGTCAATTGCTGGCTCGCATTAAAGCAATCATGCGGCGTTCTTCCAGCACGCGCGGGTCATCCGGGTCATCTTCGATTACCGTTGGGCCGGTGACACTGGATGCGATGCGCCACGAGGTGACCAGAGATGGGACCAAGGTCAGGCTTACTCCGACCGAGAGCCGTCTCCTTCATCTGCTCATCACGCACACCGGCCAGGTGCTGACGACAGATATGATCATCGAACGCGTCTGGGGCTATGACGAGGCCGGCGACTCCGGCCTGGTGAAGACTCATATCCGGCATCTGCGCCAGAAAGTCGAGCCTGATCCCAATAGCCCTCAGTTCATTATGACCGTTCCGGGCGTGGGCTACACCTTTACGGCCCCTGTTACGGTCGAGCCCTAGCAGAAAATGGGCGGCCTGACCTCCTATCCGTAACAACGAGAACGAGGTCAGGGCCCTCCCCTGCAAGCCGCTACAGATCTGGGTATTGTACCCTCTTAACCGGCTTTTTTACATCTCAACCGTACTGTAACAAATTTTTTATATGCTCCCTATCTCCGTCGTTTATAATTTCTTCATACTCCCCGTTTCGCCTCTCTGCATATGGTTGTATAGTCGGCAAACAGGGTGTTATCACCAGGGAGGAGAGGATAAAATGTTATGATCAGGCAATTTAGCACAGGAATCGAGGTGCAGTCAGCGGCATGACCATGAATCATAAAAAACGCGATACATCTGCGCGCTTACCCGCTGCACACACTGAAGAGGCCCCACAGCACCAGGAGCTCTGTAATTGCCTGCCACTCTCTTCCCTCTATAAGGATCTGCAGGAACCAGCAGACTGGTTCGAGAGCGAACAGATTGTGCCTGCACAACAGGATCTGAACACAAGACTACGCGCTATGCTGAATGTGCTGCCCCCTCGCCTGACGCCAGTGAGCGTCTTCCTACTGCATATCTCTCAATGGGAACGCACCTCCATCGTGCCACAATCTCCGCTCGCCTCACAGCGTCGCCGCTATCACGCCCCACCTGGCCTGCTGGAACAGGTTATGGCTAACGTGAACCGCGTTATGAGGATAGACGACCGGGTGTTGACACAGGAGCATGTGGGGGCCGCTATCATCCTCCCCGATGTCGATCAACAGGGCGCACAGGGGATAGTAGAGCGCATGTATCAAAGCATCAGTCTGCTCCAGGCCGAGACGGTCATTCCACCCCTGACGCTCGATACAACGATCCTTCTAGGCACGGGCACCTATCCCACGGCAGGTCCATCCGTGGAACAGCTCCTCTACCACACCAGTCTTACCGCACGCCGCATTACCCTGCGACCGGCCCTCACGACGCATCTGTGGGATACAGCATTTTTGCTAAACCACGAGGATGCCCAGGAAAATACAGGACTGCCGGGCATCCCCTTTATGCGCCTGCCACAAACAGTCCCCCATCGCCTGAAACACTTCATCCCCTATCCCCTGGCTCTGGAACTGCGCTGCGTCCCCGTTGGCCGCGACACCCATTGCCTCACGGTCGCCATGGTAGATCCCACCAATACCGAGAACGTCGCCCGCCTGCGCACCGCTACCGGTATGACCATCTTCCCCGTCTCCTGCGATCTGGAAGAACTCTACACGCTCCTGGCAAAAAAATGGTAACAATAGTAATAGACGCCTATTCCAAATTTCTATTTTTTGCATAGATGGTTGCGAATGTCACACTCTTTCGACGCCGGAATTAACCATTTCGCAACCATTCCTTAACCAGGAAGCGCATCACCATTGGTTACTATAACATGTAATGAGACAATTTTCTTCTCTCATGAAACAGTCTTACCCTTTACTTGTTAGTGTCAAGCGCACTTATTCTACTATTTTAAGGAGAAAAGACATGGTTGTTCAAATGATTCAGGATGATACTTTGCTCACCTTCAAAGAAGCAATGGGCTATCTACGCGTCAGCCGCTCTACCCTCTACCGCTTGATGTGGTCTGGGCAGCTTACCGGGCACAAAGTTGGCAGCACATGGCGTTTCTATCGCGACGATCTGCGCGCGTGCGTTGATCGCGAGATGACGATGGCGGCCCTTCCAGCCGGCGCGGTCCTCAATAGCGTCATCAACTAGCTCAGTCTTCTTCTAAAAGTCTGCATTATATTCATGTATGCCCTATACCAATAAATGAAATGAGAAGAGCGGAACGGTTTCCTGGTAGCCGTTCCGCTCTTTCCGTATCCTGCGCTTATATCCTATCGAAGTCGATGATCTTCCAGGTGCTTCCACTTTTTTGTAGCGTGAGTAGTACGGGATAGCTCTGCCGCGCGCGCACAACATTGACAACAACGGTGAAATGAGACAGGTCTATTCCTTTGTCAGGGTTTGCGCTGAAGTTCCCTAACGTTGCGGTATACGAGCGCACCGCCCCGTAGTGCTCATCGGCGTTCTGAGCCTGCTTTGTAAATGAGTCAAGGGTCATGCCGCTCAGCGTTCCTTGCGGGGAGAGGTAACTATAGGCGCTGGTGTAGTCCTTGTTCTGCAGCGCCGCATAGTAGTCGTCGGCAACGTTGACCGTATTCTCTGTTGGAGCAACGGTACTGGCAAAAAAATTGTAGAAAGACCAGCCGCAGAAGCCACAGGCTCCCAGAAGTAGCACTGCCAGGATAGAGATAGTGATCCAGAGCCACCGATAGGATTTTTTCTTCTGCGTTGGTGGAGCTGGCGCCGGATTCGCACCCGGCGGCACGAAGCCTCCCGCAGGTCCAACGACCGGTTGTGCCACTGGCAGAAAAGGAGCTGGCTGGACAGAGATATTCTGCAGGTAAAACGACGGCGGTGGAGGATTAGACTAATCCCTGGCGAATCAAATCTTCGTGCGCCTGTGAAGCTGCTATCTGCCCACTCTCCGTTGTACTGACCTGCGGGGAAGCGCCAACCTCGCTGTCGGCTTTTCCTGCTTCCTCAACAGGTAACGCGGGCAATGGCCCACTGGGCGGAAATTCGTAGAAGGGTTGCTGCTCTACCTGTCGCGCTTCTTCTAACTCTTCTGGTGATTGATCGGGGGTTTGCATACTATACTATCTCAACTCTATCCAGATGATGAAACACACTACTGCTTTACCTTATCATGTTCCTGCTCGTTGCTCGTCTGAGCAGTGAAACCGCGCCCTAAATCCTCGAACTCCTTCTCCATCTCACTTCGCACAAGCAATTCCGCCTCCGTACGCGAGGTACCATGTTTACGTGCATATGTAAGAATACGACCCACATAAAATCTGGTTATCTGCTCCCGCTGAAATTTTAGATCGGGCAGAGGGCGTAAGTTCAACCTGGCATGTGGCTGAAAGTCTGTTTCTGGTAGGGCGATTGCCAGCAGCTGAGCATATTCGAGAACGGCCTGCGAGGCCATAGCATCGTTAAAGAACGTCGGTTGCGTGCTAGATACAATTAATGCTCCCGCGATGCGATTGCCACGCATGATGGGCACGGCGCACGCGCTGGCCTCGTGATCATCTACCTCAACCTGCAGTCGATCTCCACTGCCAACACTGTTCCATACGAGCATGCGCTGCATCGTTACCGCGGTTCCTGCCAGTGTTGTGCTCCCCAGGTACGCTTTGCTTTCTATATCGAAAGGCCAGGGAGGATTCCCGCGCATGGCAGCCTCACGCAACGTATGGATGCCGTCCTCGTGCGCAGGCATAAGTTTGGCATAAGTGATGGCCAGACCCAACCGTCCAGCATCCAGATGGAGGAGCGCATACTCAAAAATAGCCTGGGATACTTGCCAGAAACAGGTAACTTCTTCACCGGTGGTAGCAACCAGTTCTAGAACGCGCCGGTAGATGTCTTTACGTACCTCGCGTATTCCTGTAGACGCCGTGTCCAGTACGCCGGGGAAGGTCTGATTGATAGCATAGGAGAGGTTACTGCGATGCTCAAGTAAGACATCTGGCAATCTCTTGAGATGTATAGCACGCGGCTCGGAACTGCCATTCATCCAGCGATAGATGGTGTTCTCGGCAACTTCTAGCTCCCTGGCAACACGCATGATCTCGGTCCGGTCATGGCGCAGAATGTTGCGTAACAGGCTGCTGAAAGGCGTCAGCTTCTCATCGGCCAGCGCGTACGCTAGCTGCTCGTCATTGGCTTCTTCTGTCCCCGCCGGTGTCGAAGGGGCCCCAGGATGGCGCTCATCTCGTCGCTCTGAGCGCTTTTGCTCGGACGTAGATGTCAATTTTCGCGAGCCAGGCGGACGACCTCGTTTTTTGCGCTGCCCGTTTTCCATTGTACCTATTCCTTAACTAACTCCGCATGCACGTTTTTTCGCATGAGGCGCGAGAGGGTATTCGATAAAACTTCCCCTAAAAAGCCTCCGGGTGCACTTTGAGAAAATATGCATATCAGGTTAACTAGCATTGAACAAAGTAACATCTACAAGACGTTTTAGTAGACATTATACCATACAAAATGGCCACAGAATTATATTTTTTCGGAAACTCGCGGAGATTCGAGAAATTTCTTTTATATTCAAGGATATCACAAATGTTTTCCAGATATCCTGCACCTCTTTACACAGCAGCTCCGGGTACTGCTTGCCCTCTCTTCTCTCATCTGGCGACCATCTCAATACAACGAATGACGCAAATTGTGCGTAACAATTTCTCTCCTCGGAAGCAGCAATCCTCACGTGCGCCTTTCACTTCTCCGAGAAATGATTTTTTATCTCCATATAATATTTTCTTGTTGTACAAACAAGGTGAGAACTTACACCTTCGTATGGATTTATTTTTACAATGTTTGTACTAAAGTACCACAATGTCATACATGTATTGCTTTTCGCAACGATGACAGGTAATATACACATCACAAGGAAGTATTTTTCACACTCGCCACGAAGAGTATGGAAAATACTCTCTATCATATTCAAGGCCGGAAGGATTTTGCAATGTTATGGCAGTAAATAACGTAGTGCATGTAAATGAGTGTGGTCTTCCGCTCAACGCGATTGAATGGCTGGAAACACATCATCAGAGCAAGGCACGCGAACGCGAACAGATGATTCGCGACCTTCAACTCGAACAGGGTAGTTTTGTGGTGGATGCAGGTTGTGGACCCGGCCTGTGGACGCCCCTTCTTGCGCAGGCAGTTGGGCCCGTCGGACGCATTCTTGGCGTGGATATCTCTCCAGAAGCGCTGATTACAGCGCAAAAACGCAGCTCTCACCAGTGGTTTCGCCACCAGGTGCAGTATAAGCGCGCGCTGTTGGAGCAGTTACCCATCGAATACGGCACTGCGGACGCGATCTTCAGTGCGAATGTAAGCCAGTATCTCGCCGATCCGGTCACTACATTTGCTGCCATGGGCCGCTATCTCGTTCCTGGCGGTCGCCTCGCTATTAAGGATATCGACTTTGGCACTCTGCGCTTCTATAATATAGATCCCTCTCTGCAAGCACGCGTCTTCCAGGCACGCGAACAGTGGGAAAAGGAGCGCGTCAACCATGAGTACGCCTTTGAGGATAGCTGGGTGGGCTCAAAACTGGCTGGCTACCTGCGCGCCGCTGGCTACAGGGATGTGCGGGAGACGGCCTATCGCATCGTTCGCCACTACCCCCTGCCCGACAATTTCCGCCGCTACCTGCAAGGCATCGGCGAATGGTTCGTCTGCGAGGATGCGCCTTTCCTTTCACACGAGGATGTGACAAACTGGCTACAATGTTTCCTACATGAAACGCAAAATGTCCTTGACCAGGATACCTTCGCCTTCGAAGAGACGGAGTTTGTCGTTACTGGCGTGTGGAATGCTCCCACAACGCGCTTTTATATGGACCTGGGGGAGATGACTTCCCTTCCAGAGCCGTTCCTGGTCACTCTACCAGGCTAGTCCTCTATCCGATCAACCGCTGACGACATAATTGGCACGAGGTGAGATCGTCCGCTTCTACAGCGCCCATGCGGACGTGCTCACCTCGCTTTTTATACGCGATTACAAAAATAAGGCACCCTTTCGGATGCCTCATTGAGCAAATATTCTCTGATTGCGCCCTCTCACAAAAAGCGTAGCTTTCTCCACACCGCCTTGCCTGGTATCTTCTAACAATACATACCGGCACAAATGTCAGCCACTGTTTGTTGCAATGCTAATGATTGCTGTTCAACTGGTCTGCGATCATCGCAATAGCCACATCACCAACAAGTGACTGTAATTGATTGTGCAATTGACCCATATTCTCCATGCGCGCGGTGATAAAATCGTGCTGCGAGGTGCCGTATGAAAGCCCCGAGAGCCCACGCTGGGCTGCTTCGTACTCTTCACTTATCTGTGACAACAGGCGGGCTACTTCACTACGCTGTTCGTGTGCTCCAAGCATGATTTCTCTTTCCTTCCTAACTCACAGAGCCTTGCTCATATTTTCCATGTCGTTACAAAAGACTTGTGTGATGTAAATACATTGTGTGTCTTTTGTAAAACAAGATGTACACTACCCACCACTAGTATGCATGAAAATGTGTACCTTTGTCCAGTGGTTCTCAGGCTTTTTTCTTACATTCATCATTTTTCACAAGATTTTTACATGTTATGGCAATGTATAAACATCGCTACTACAATTTAACCGTGCTCACGCTGTATTTTTATGTCGCGTTGTCGCCGCGAAGCGACACGATTTTCAACTCCTGCTGCTCTATCAAAATAGCAATGGTACTTCTGGGTGGCTCTCTCCAATTGTCCCCTCTATATACTATGACTCCACTGGAGCGCGTAGATAAAACACTTTTTGCTGAATTTTGTTATGGCAAGGAAAAATGGCTGCATTGTTTTTCCACTACCTGCTTATCTGCTAAGATCTGCTTGAAATCCTTCTTTTTTGCGCAAGGTTATGGTATACTTTGCTCAGCGTTGGTTCATTGCTTGCTCATTTATCTGGCAGGCTGAGAACGGGACGCTAAGAGGCCACGTTGACTCCCCTCTGACACGTGCGTCAGTGGCAACGTTGGCACCAAGCGATTGCTTCCATCTTTATGTTGAAGGATGACAGGGATGATCCTGTCATAGAAGCGAAAAGGAGTAGTCCTTCATGGCACGTGTCCAATTTGAGCATGTCTACAAACGTTTCGGCAAAGTTGAAGTCGTCCACGATGTTAGCATCGATATTAAGGACAAGGAATTTCTAGTACTGGTCGGTCCTTCCGGCTGTGGCAAGAGTACGGCCCTACGCATGGTTGCAGGACTGGAAGAGCCAAGCGAAGGCGAGATCTTCATTGGCGACCGCGTCGTCAATGGCGTCGACCCCAAAGACCGCGATATCGCGATGGTGTTTCAGAACTACGCTCTCTACCCCCATATGACGGTTTTCGATAATATGGCTTTCGGTCTAAAGCTGCGCCACTTCCCCAAAAACGAGATTACAAAACGCGTGGAAGACGCCGCCGGTATCCTTGGCCTGGAGCACCTGCTCAAACGCAAACCGAAGGAGCTGTCCGGTGGTCAGCGCCAGCGCGTGGCTCTCGGTCGCGCGATTGTGCGCGAGGCGCAAGTCTTCCTGATGGACGAGCCGCTCTCCAACCTGGATGCCAAGCTGCGCGTGGCGACACGTGCGGAGATCATCAAGCTGCACCAGCGTATTCAGACGACGGTTGTTTACGTTACCCACGACCAGGTCGAGGCTATGACGATGGGCGATCGCATTGCGGTCCTGAATGGCGGTATCATTCAGCAGCTCGGCTCTCCTCAAGAGCTCTACGATCATCCATTGAACCTCTTCGTTGCAGGCTTCATCGGGTCGCCTGCGATGAACTTCTTCCCCGGCGCAAAGGTTGCTACCTCGGGCGATGCCACAAACATTGTGCTCGAAGGGGTCGGCCAGGTCAGCGTTCCTCCTCTGTTCGCCGATCGCGCACGCGCCGCCGCGAACAGAAAACTTACGTTCGGCATTCGCCCGGTCCACCTGGAGGATGCACAGCTCGTGGGTGCCAATGGCACAGGCTCCTTCATCAATGCTACTGTCGATGTGGTCGAGAACCTTGGCAACGAGTTACAGGTCTACTTCACTACCAGCGGAATTAATGCCGTTGCAACCCTCAACGCTCGCTCTCGTGTGAGCGCCGGCGATAAAGTACGCCTGAGCGTCGATACCGATCAGATCCACCTCTTCGATTCGGATACCGGCGAGGCGATCTTCTAAAAACCTTTTTGACGCATGCCTGGAAACGCAAGGAGTAGCGCTTCCAGGCATCGCCTTTTTTGGGCTACAACATTGTTAATAAAAATGTCGTTGCTCTCGCGCCCATTCTCCTTTGAGCTTCCTCTTAGCCACTCACTCAAAACTCAGAGCGCTTCTTGATCTTCTAGGGGTATGATAGAGAAAAAGAAGCACCATAGTTCGTAGATAGTGCTGCCGCGCCAGGAAGGACTCATTGCGCCTATGCCGACCATCTACCAGCCAGGCCAACTGATCGATCACTACAGGGTCATCCGCAAGTTGGGTCAGGGACCTTTTAGCGGCGTCTATCTTGCTCTCGATACACACGATCAGCAAACAGTTGTCCTCAAGTTTCCCGTCGATGATGTCGTTGGCGGCGCAGCGATCTTTGCACGTTTCAGGCGCGAGGCCGAGATTGGCAGGCTGCTGGATCATCCATATATTCAAATACAATTGAATAGAGATGAACAGCGTAGCCTGGACTATCTGGTGCTGGAGTATCTCCAGGGACACAATCTACGTGAGGTGGTCCTGGAAAGGGGACCGTTGCCGCAGGCCGAGGTGCTACGTATCGTCCAGCGCGCCTGTGAGGCGCTCTCCTATACCCATAAGCATGGCGTGGTGCATCGCGATATGAAGCCAGAAAATATTATTTTACAGCCGGATGGGGAGGTCAAAATCATTGACTTCAGTATTGCCGAGCTGAAAGGCAGAGGTCGCGTAGCAGGCTCAGGCTTCTCCTCGCCTATTGGTACGCCCGACTACATGGCCCCCGAGCTGTTCTGGGGCCGGGCCGGCTCGGCGCGCTCAGATATCTACGCGGTGGGAACGATGCTTTATGAGCTCCTGAGTGGCAAGACGCCCTTTCCACGTGAGGATGCCTTTACATTCGTCAGCCCGCATATAGCACACGATCCCCCCTCTATCCTTCTGGTCAAGCCGGACCTTTCGCCAGCTCTTGCAACGGTCGTTATGCGCACTATCCGCCGCGATCCTTCCGACCGTTACGCAACTATGGACGAGCTGTTGCACGATCTCAGACACCTCGCTATGGTCAGGCCCATGAAGTACGTTCCAGCCCCACCCAGAATTGGTGGTCGCTATCGACAGGTCATCACGATCGGACTGATTATCCTTGTCATCTGCCTGTTCATGATCGCCTTTGGTTTTCTGGCGCAGTTCGTACACATGGTCGCTCGCTAATAAACAGGCTCTCCATCCTCCCAGGTGATTTACGAACGCTCGAGTAGGGACGGGGCTTGCCCCCATAGGCGTTAACTTACGGCGATGAAAAAACGTGATGGCGCGGCCAGCAGGGCGACCGCAAGGGTCGCCCGTACAAAAAGACGGGCTGGCGTCCAACGCGCTCGTGTTCTGGTACGGGCGACCCTTGCGGTCGCCCTGGGAGCCAACTCCTAGGATGCATCTCACAAGCTCATCCATTCTTACGTTAACGCCTATGGGGCTTGCCCCCCATCCCTACTCAAGTATACTGTACCCCGCTTTCCCCTAAAGCATGAAGATCCCATAAATAATAAAGAGCACCAACATTTACATGTTGATGCTCTCCGTGAAACCACGTACTAATTGCGCAGCGGCTTGCCCGTCATCAAGACGGCCTGCATACGCTCCTGCGTCTTCTCTGTGGCGCACAGGGCCAGGAACGCCTCGCGCTCAAGGTCGAGGACGTATTGCTCGGTAACGGGCTCTACGGGCGAGCAGTCGCCTCCCGTGAGCACGCGCGCCAGATGGTGCGCGACGAGGGCATCGTGTTCGCTGATCTTGCCCATTGACAATAAGCCCGCGACCTGTTGTTCGAGCACAAGGCGCGCTCCGGCTCCGGGCAGGAGCAACTGCTGTGGCTGCGCGGGCTGCCATTTACCTGCTGCCTGGGCGTCCGCTAACTTGATGGCATCGGCTCTGGCGTCGCGCAGCAAGAGATCGCGGTTGACCGTAATAGCGTCGGTCTTGCGCAGGAAGCGCAGCTCCTGGGCCTCTACGGCGCTGGTGGAGACGGTGGCGACGGCGATGGTCTCGAATGCCCTGCGCACCGGCGTGAAGGGTCCACCGGTCTTCCCTGCCTTCTGCGTAGCCAGATCAGCGCCATGACGCAGCAATAGTTCTTTACAGCCACCGCCAGCGGGCACCAGGCCAAGGCCGACTTCAACCATGCCGATATACGCCTCGGCGAGGGCACGCGCATGGTTGCAGTGCATGATGATCTCGCAGCCACCGCCCAGCGCACGACCGGTCGGGGCTGCGACGACGGGGATGGGGCTGTACTTGAGCAACTGGTGTGCCTGCTGCAGACCATTGATGGCGCTCTCGATCTGCTTCCACTCGCCGCTCCTGGCCCCCATCAGCATCAGTAACAGGTTGGCGCCTGCTGAGAAGTCGGCGGCCTCGTTCCCGACGACCAGGGCGCGGAACTGCTGCGGTCCCTCCTCCACGGCGTAGCGCAGCATCTCGATGATACCTTCGTCGATCGCGTTCATCTTGGTGTGAAACTCGACGCAGGCCACGCCGTCGCCCATGTCTATCAGGGACGCGGAGCCGTTGTCGCGCACAACTTTGCCGGCAATCTTGAGCGCATCGAGAGAGATGCTGCCTGCAGGCGTAGGAACGGGCCTGTATTCGTTGCTGGCGAAGTCAAAGTACTTCCGCTCCCCAACGCTGCCCGTGTAGAAGGTGCCCAGTCCGTCAGTGGTGACACGACGCACCAGGGCTGGCAGTTCGCGCTCCTGGAAGACCTTCTCCAGGACCTCTGTGTTCTCCAACAGCGCGTCCCATACTTCGAAGCTGCCCATGGCGAAGTTGAAGCCCCAGCGCATCGCTTCGTCGATGGCGACGATGCTGTCGGCGATCTCTTCGGCCAGCGCGGCGGCGTAGAGCAGCGAGTCGGCGGTCGTTTCGCGCGCAAGCTGACTGGCGCGGTCGTCACCGGACAGGATGGCGAGCATCTGCTGCCTGGGGTCGCTGAAGTTGCGTGCAGCCCCAATTGAGGGGAAGCGCACTTTGCGCTGCGGCACGTACTCGAACGTCTTGAGGTCCAGCTCAAGTATCATCGACTCGCCTTCGGGGCTCTTGACGCGTCTGTAGAAGCCCTGGCCGGTCTTTTCGCCCAGCCAGCGCCGCTCGACCATCTGGAGTAGCGCGTCTGGCACGCGAAAAACCTCGCGTTGCGGATCGTCGGGCGCATTCTGATAGAGGTTGTTGGCGACATGTACAAGCGTGTCCAGCCCCGAGAGGTCGGCGGTGCGGAAGACAGCCGACTTCGGTCGCCCCATGCTCGGCCCCAGGATGGTGTCCACTTCGCCGACGCTGTACCCTTCGGCGATGACGCGCTGGAAGGTCGACATAAAGCCATAGGCACCGATGCGGTTGGCGATGAAGTTGGGCGTATCTTTACAGAAGACGACGCCCTTGCCCAGCACTTCGGTGGCGAACTGTTGCATGAACTGCGCCAGTGCCGGATCGGTATCGGGTGTGGGCACGATTTCGAGCAGCTTCATGTAACGCACGGGATTGAAGAAGTGCGTGATCAGGAAGCTGCGACGGAAGTCCTCGCTGCGCCCCTCCAGTAGCAGGTGCGCGGGCAGGCCCGATGTATTCGAGCTGATGATTGTGCCGGGCGTCAGTACGGTCTCTATCTTGCTATAAAGCTCACGCTTGATGTTCACGCGCTCCACGACGGCCTCGACGATCCAATCGACATCAGCGAGGTCTTCCAGGTCATCTTCGATGTTGCCTATGGTAACGAGTTTTGCGCCGCGTTTGCTGTAGAAAGCGGCGGGCCGGGACTTGAGCGTCTTCTCCAGTCCGGTGCGCGCTACGACATCGCGGTCCTTCATCTCGCCAGGTGGGACGATATCGAGCAGCAGGCTGGGAATGCCAACGTTCGCGAGATGCGCCGCGATCGCGGCCCCCATGACGCCAGCGCCGAGCACTGCTACTTTGCGAATCTGGTACGACATGGTCACGATATCCTCTCGATAAGAGTGGCTACTCCCTGACCACCACCGACACAGAGCGTGGCAATGCCGAGTGTCTTGTTGGCGGTCTGCAGATCGTTGATAAGCGTGGTAATGATGCGCGCTCCGCTACAGCCCAGCGGATGACCCAGGGCGATGGCGCCTCCATGCGGGTTGAGCCTCTCCTCGTCGATCCCCATCGCCTGCACGACCGCGAGCGTCTGTGCGGCAAACGCTTCGTTGATCTCGATGATATCGATATCGCTGAGCTGCAGTCCCGCGCGCTGTAATAGTTTGCGCATAGCAGGAACCGGCCCGATCCCCATAACATCGGGTCGGACACCTGCTACGGCCATCGAGCGCACCCTTGCGAGCGGCGTGATGCCGAGATCGCGGGCTCTCTGCGCGGACATCAAAACGACGGCGGCTGCACCGTCGTTGAGGGGGCTGGAGTTTCCTGCCGTCACGCTGCCACCCTTGATAAAGGCTGGTTCGAGACTGGCAAGCTTCTCCAGTGAGGTGTCGCGACGCGGACCCTCGTCGATCTCCATCAATCGACCGTTGGGCAAGGGTACAGGAACAATTTCTCGCTTGAAAATGCCGCTATCGGTAGCGGCAAGGGCGCGCTGGTGGCTGCGCAGGGCGAAGGCGTCCTGCGCTTCGCGGCTGATTTTATACTCGCGCGTCAGGTTCTCGGCGGTCGTGCCCATTGGAATGTAGCTTGAGTAGCCGTATTCAAGCTCACAAGGCGGGTAGAATGGATTCGTTTTCTCCTGGCTTGCTTTGACCAAGCGCGGATTGAAGCTGGGATTAAAGCCTCCCATAGGCACGCGCGACATGTTCTCCACGCCGCCCGCCACCAGGACCTCTCCCTGATCAAGCATGATGCTCTGCGCGGCCATGTTGACCGCCGTGAGGCTCGACGCGCAGAAGCGGTTGACGGTGACGCCACCGGCGGTCTCGGGAAGACCCGCCAGGGCACCGACAAGGCGCGCCAGGTTCATGCCCTGCTCGCCCTCGGGAAAGGCGCAACCTAAAATGATATCTTCGATCAGCGAGCGGTCCAGTTGCGGGACACACTCGACGGCGGCTTTGACGGCTATAGCGGCAAGGTCATCGGCTCGTACGTCCTTGAGAACACCCTTGTTCGCTCGCCCAATGGGAGTGCGTACCGCACTGACAATGACGGCTTCTGACACTATGTATCTCTCCTTGTTTATATGCACTCGGCTTACAGTGGATAACCCTGTTTCTCGACGACGATCGCGGCCAGCTCGCGCTGCGCGGTGACGCCGTTGAAGACATAATCGCCAACGTAGGTGCGAATGCGCGCCAGTTCTTTCTCCACGCGGTCGGCGTCGGTGTTGGTCATGATCAGTTGATCCAGGTTGCTGCGAATGCGCGAGAAGGCCAGCCAGGTCGCGAGCTGCGCCAGTTTGACGTGCGTGGCGCTGTTCTCATCGCCGCGCTTCACGGCCTGGATTGCGCGCGCCAGGGCGCTATCGGTCGCGTACAGGTCGATCATAAGATTCGCCAGGTATTCGATAAACTCCTGTTCGTTCTCAAGTCCCTGCATGTACTTCAGAGCGGCCTTCATGGCGCTATAAATGGTGGCGTCCTTGGCTCGCTCGATGGCGTTGACGGCTCCACGCAGTTCGGCGGGTACCGTCTCGTCCACGCTCTCAGGGGCCTGGCCGGATTTAACGCGCGCCTCGATCGCGGGGAAGCGGGTCATGAGATCCAGCTCGCCCGCCAGAACGCGGCGGAAGAGCGTACCGGAAGCGACCAGGCGGTTGATCTCGTTGGTGCCTTCGAAGATACGCTGGATGCGCGCATCGCGATATGCCTTCTCGATTGGATATTCGTGCATGAAGCCGTAGCCGCCAAAGATCTGCACACCCTCGTCGACCGCCAGGGCCAGAACTTCGCTGCCGTGCACTTTGGCGAGCGAGGCTTCGATGGCATACTCTTCGATCGATCTGAAGACGGTCTCGGTGTCGCCTCCCGCGCTGAGCTGTGCCTGCGCGATATTACCGGCGGTGCGGAAGACCTCGCTCTCGGCGGCGTAGGTCTCGGCGGCGACGCGCGCGAGCTTCTTCTTGACCATGCCGAATTCGTGCAGGAACTTGCCGAAGGATTTGCGCTCCGTGGTATAGGTTGCGGCGAGTTTCAGGGCATTGCGCGATCCACCGACGGTGCTGGCTCCGAGCTTCAAGCGACCGATATTGAGGATGTTGAAGGCGATCTTGTAGCCCTTGTGCACTTCGCCGAGCAGGTTCTCGACGGGCACGGGGGTGTCCACGAAGTAGACCTGGCGCGTGGATGAGCCCTTGATGCCCATCTTGTTCTCTTCGGCACCGGTCGAGACGCCTGGATAGCCGGCCTCGACGATAAAGGCGGAGGGTCGGTTGTCGCCAATGCGCGCGAAAACAATCATCATATCAGCGAAGCCCGCGTTGGAGATCCACTGCTTGGTTCCGTTGAGGATGTAGTGCTTACCGTCGGGAGATAGCTCCGCCCGCGTGCTCAGATTCATCGCGTCCGATCCAACGCCTGGTTCGGTGAGGGCATAGGCGGCGATCCATTCACCGGTCGCCAGTTTGGGAAGATATTTCTGCTTCTGCTCCTCGGTCCCGTAGTAGACAATCGGCAAGGTACCAATAGTGGTATGCGCGCCGAAGGCGACGCTGAACGAGGCTTCGCGCAGCTCGGAGCCAACCAGGGCGCTGGTGAGTAAACCCAGTTCTGCACCGCCGTACGCCTCTGGAATGTCGATCATCAACAGGCCCTGCTCGCCCGCCTTCTTGACGAGGCTGGGCATGAGGCCCGGCTCCTGGCGGTCGATCGCATCTCTATGAGGCATCACTTCGCGCGTGATGAAGGTCGCCGCCGACTCTTCGATCCAGCGCTGCTCCTCGTCGCGCTTCTCCAGGGTGAATATCTTGTCAGCACTTTCGCTCACGGGTGTGGTGAGAAAGGCTGTTCCTTGCTCGGTCGGTCTGGTCGTTGTGGACATGGTTGCGGTTTCTCCTTTGAATACGGTACAGATTGAGTACCCTCTGACAAACTACTTCGTTACGCGCAGTTCCCGGCGCAAAACTTTACCAATTAAGGATTTGGGCAGACTTTCGCGGAACTCCAGCATCCTGGGAACCTTGTACGCTGCCAGTTCCTGTCTACAAAATGCAATGACCTCCTGCCGCGTTTTCTCCGATGGCTCGATCCCCGGCCTCAGCACGACGAACGCAGCTACCCTCTCGCCACGATACTCGTCGGGCACGCCTATGACAGCCGCCTCGGCGACTGCTGGATGACGGAACAGGACCTCCTCGACTTCGCGCGGATAGATGTTGAAGCCGCCCGCGATGATCATATCTTTGGCGCGCTCCACGACGTAAAAGTAGCCGTTCGCGTCCATCTTGCCAACGTCGCCCGTGTGCATCCACCCATCGATGAAGATAGCTTTACTCTCGTCCTCGCGCTGCCAGTAGCCCTTCATAATATTGGGACCCTTGACCACGATTTCGCCCACCTCGTCCACGGCCACGCGTTCGCCTGTCTGCCGGCTCAAGATAGCCGCTTCCACGTTCGGCAGGGGTAGTCCGATGCTTCCATTACGGCGCTCGTCAGTCAGAGGATTGCAGTGCGTCACCGGCGATGCTTCGCTTAGACCATAGCCTTCGACCAGCGTCGCGCCCGTCATCTGCTCGAAGTCGCTCTGCACCTTAGCCGGCAGCGGCGCGGCACCACTGATACAATATTTAATCGAGCGCAATTGGTCGTTATGTTCGCCTACCTCGCGCATGATCGCGATATACATGGCGGGGATGCCTGGAAACAGGGTTGGCCGGTAGCGCCGGATAGTATCAATAACATCTTTTGCCTTGAAGCGCGGCATCAAGACCATGGCGGCAGCCGCGAGAATTGAGAGATTCATACCAACCGTGAGGCCATACGAATGGAAGAAGGGCGCGACGCAGAGCGAGATTTCTTTGCCTTCGACGGCTTTCGGCGTCCAGTAGCGCGTCTGCATGGCATTGGCCAGCAGGTTGCAATGCGTCAACATCGCGCCCTTAGCCATCCCCGTTGTCCCGCCCGTGTATTGCAGGGCCGCCAGGTCGTCGCCAGTGACCTGCACCGGCAGATTGAACGCCTCTACGCTCCCTTTATGGATCGTCAGGAAGCTATGCATCGTATGCAAGGTCGCGTCACCCTTGAGTTCACTCTCGGTCAGCGGATGCTCAGGCCCCTTGACTCCACGCTGGCTCAGCGGGTAGAGTACGCGCAGCACGGGCGGCAGAAAGTCAGCCGGACTGGTCACGATGACGTGCTCCAATACTGTCTGCGGGCGAATGTCGCGCACCAACGGATAATACATAGCGAGCATCACTATGACACTGGCGCCGGAGTCCTTGAGCTGATGCTGCAATTCTCGCCCGGTATAGATAGGATTGGTGGGAACCACGACGGCTCCGGCCCTGAGCGCCCCATAAAAAGCTATTGGATACTGTGGAATATTAGGCAACGCAATCGCAACACGATCCCCTTTTTTCACGCCCAGCTTCTGCAGGCCAATAGCGAAACGATTCGCCAGCGTCGAGAACTGGGCATACGTAATCTTGTTTCCATAGTAGATCAAAGCAGTATTATTCGGATAACGACGCGCCGTGTTATCAAGGAGCCAGGTCAATGGACGATCTGGAATATCGAGATTAGCAGGAACTCCCTCCTCATAATGACGAAGCCACGGGCGCGTTGCTAAGAGTTCCTCACTTCTTTGCCCCGCTTGCGCATTCTTGATGAGAGATGGGTCAGACATGTAGCAATAGCTCCTCTCCGTAGTAGCACCCCTTCACAGGTACTGCAAAGCGACCACGCTGTCGCCGTTTCAAGCAACAAAACAACCCACTGCCCTAATTATATGTTACATAATCGGATATGAACATGTTGCCAGCTAACAAATTTTGCGGCATAATGTGCAGGTAGCTAACATTTTAATTTGGGAGGATGTGCTCTTGGAAACGCGCTATACGACAAAACAAAGCTCGGACTTCTCTCAACTGGTGGCGCAGTTTCGCCAGGCGCGCGGGATGTCGCAGGGTCAGCTTGCGCAGGCAACGCGCCTGTCACGCACCTATGTCTATCACCTTGAAACAGGCCAGCGCGTCAATCCCTCGCCCGTTGTTGTGCAAAACATCGTACGCGCGCTCGAACTCACCTCCGATGAACGCAATCACCTCTACACTGCTTATACAAATCTCACGGGCCAGCATATCGACTCCGAACAATTCGAGAGCACATTGCTCGATATGGGAGAGCTGGCAAGCTTGCTGGTTCACAATACCTCCTACCCCGCGCACTCGCTGGACCGGCTCTGGTTTCTACACTCCTGGAACGAAGCGGCAATTACGCTGTTCGAGGTGCGCAACGAACTGATGAATGACGAGAAGCTGCACCTGCTTGGACTGGTCTTCGATCCACACAGGCGCCGCCGCTTCCACGGCTGGGAGAATCTCGCCCGCCGCCTGATGAGCGATTTCCAGTACAACACACGCACGATGACGCATCTTCCCGAATACAAAACGCTCTGGAAGAATCTGCGCGAACTCCCCGAGTTCCGCCGTATCGCTGCGGCGACCTATCCAAGAGGGAAACCCGCGCCCTCCTTCGTCTTTCAGATTCAACACAGCGAGCTCGGACGCCTGACATTGCGCACAGCCACGACGGTATTTACCGGCATCGCCAACTACTCTATGGTCAGCTACGTCCCCGGCGACCAGCAGACGCTGGCAATTTATCGTCAACAGGGATGGCAGCCGGGCTAGAGATCCCCAATATAGTTAAGCAACGATCCGCTGCACCTGCGCCAGGAACTTCGCGCGCACCTGTTGATCCTCTATGCTGTTGGCAAGGGAGAGCGCGATCTCTGCCGCGCGCGCGAAAGCTCTCTGGGCCTCCGTTTTATTGCCTTGAGTCCTGTATATATCGCCGCGCGCCGCCTCTATCAACCATTGCTCACCGGGCAGGTCGATCTCTTCCGTCAGTAGCGCCGCCTCTTGCAGATGGTCATGCGCCTGCTCAAACTCATTGCGCCAGAGCGACAATACGGCCTGGGCTCGTCGATAAGGGATATGATAGCGACGACTATGCTCTACGATCCTGCCAAATTGCTCCATATCGGTGGCGACACGTTCGCTGTACCCCGTGCGTACCAGAATCTCGGCCTCGTACCAGCGCGTCAGCCCCACGTAGAGAAAGGTGGTGTCGCATCTGCGTGCAAGCGCCTGCGTGGCATAGGACTGGGCCTCGGGCCACTCACCAGCGATGGCACAATCGGCGCAGAGCTCTGCTGCCAGCATCCCTTCGATGAACGGTGGCATATCCGACCCGAAGATGCTTATTACTTCCCGGTGCAGCCTGTACGCGGCAGTCGCATCCCGCAGCGCCCGCTGCACACGCCCAAGCGCGGTAAGTCCTAGATAAAGCAATGTGCGCGTATTGTTGGTCCGTGCCAGCGCCAACGTTTCTTCGGCCAGGGCTAACGCTTCGCCGTATGCTCCAACGTCCAGCAGGCCCGCGACCAGGTGATACGCCGTATAGACCCGCCCCCAGTCATGTCCGACCTCCGTAAAGACGCGATGAGCCGCGCGTGTAGCGATGATACTATCACGCGGGCACCCGGTATTCATCTTTGCCTGCGCGACCTGTAACAGGCAACATGCCTCCATCAGCCGATCCCGCTGTCCTTCATAGAGCATAAGTGCGTCCTCAGCGCAACGTTCGGCCTCACGCCAAGCGTTGGCAAGCATCTGCGCGGATGCAGAGGTAAAGAGCGCACGCGCTACCAGTTCCAACGCAATCTGCTCACGTGCCAGTTGCAAAGCTCGTTCACTATGCTGCAATGCACGTACGGCATCGAAGCGCTGAACGCTCAGTTGCGCCAGTCGCCACGCGATCTCAGCGCCGTCCCTATCGACCCTTTCATCCTGTGCAAGACCCTGTTCCACCAGAACGATATCCTCGTCCAGCGACTCGTACGGCTTCACCATTGCAAGCAGGTTAAGGGCAATACACTTTGTAGTCGTGCCGTTCCGCTCTCCGGCCAGCATAGCCTGGTAGATGGCGATCGCGCGCCCCCAGTCGTTCATGAGTTCGCAGGCACGCCCCGATTGAACATAGAGATGTTCGATATCCTGCAATGATACACCTGGAAGGGTTTCTGGCAGCCCCTCTGTCAGAAACTGGCGGCCATTTTCGTAAAAAGCGCTGGCATCGGGCAAAGCGAAAAGATGCAGTGCCTCATCGCCCGCAGCGACGTACAGGTGAAATGCCCGCTCGTGTAATTCTGCCTCCCGCGCATGATACGCCAATAGCCCCGCAGGTACCGCTGCAGATCGCAACACTTCCAGCGCACGACCATGAAGAGCCTGCCGTTCCGTTATAGACAGTTCGGCGTATACGGCCTCACGAATCTTATCATGGGTAAAGACATAAGAGTCCGCCACTGCGTAACAAAGATGCCTCTTCAACACTTCGTCGAGCGCCATCTGCCCCTCATGTTCGTTCTGCCCTGCAACAAGACACACGCGCTCAAACGAAAAACTACGTCCGAGGACCGCTGCTGCCGCCAGCCAGGCGGCGGCCATAGGAGTTGCCTGCTTGATCCTTGTATAGACAACGGCGCGCACATCGGGAGGAAGCACATGCTGTAGTTTTTCGTGTGTTGCCAGTGTGAAGTCGAGCGCCCACGTGCCGTCTCCTTGCCGCTGCAAGGTCAAAAGGGTATGTTCGGACAACGCCTTGAGCGCTTCCGTCACATAGAAAGGTTGTCCGCGCGTCTCGCCATAGAGCCAGCGTCCGAAGCTCTCAAGGCGCGCATCCAGATCGTGTAGAGCTCCCTCTCGCGCGGCGATGGCCTGTACAAACTGCAATGTCTCTCCCGGCATGAAGGCATTGAGGATAAAGCCAGGCACGAGCAGTTCGCGTTCCAGGAGCGCAAGCCAGGTGGCAAACGTTGGAATAGTGACCAGGGCCTCTGTCCGTACAGTCAGGATGACCAGAACCGGCGTACCGCTCTCCATCCATCGTCGACAGGCGTACCGCAGCATATCGAGCGAGGCCATATCGGCCCACTGGATATCGTCGATAAACAGAACGATGGGGGCCTGTCTCGCCAGCGCCTGCCCCAGGAGCACGAAGGCTTCCAGCAGGCGTTTATGGGCCGTTTTTTCATGACTCTGCTGAAGCGTGTAGTCGTGCATCTCGGCGAGCATGTGGCTCAGCGTATCGTTGAGCGGATCGCCGACCTCGTCGCCCTCTCTTTGCCGACTGCATAATTCCAGCATCTCGATCAATGGCAGGTAAGGTGAGGAGCCGCCAGCCTCGAAAGCCCTCCCCGCGAGCACATTGGCGCCCTGGGCCAGCGCACACTCTAAAAATTCGCTAACCAGGCGCGTCTTACCTATGCCAGCCTCACCTTTTACCGTTACGATCCCTGCCTGCCCGCTTTGTACATAATTGTAGACTTCCAGGAGCCTGCTCATCTTTGTCGCACGTCCGACAAATGGCCCATCGTGAAAAACAGCGGCCAGTGAAGGTCTCGCCGTCGTTGGACGCCCTGATTTGCCCATATCATCCTCCAGCTTCACTTCCCAACACATTTGAAATCATGTGCTATCTTTCTAGCAACACGCTTGTATTCTAACTCATTACAGTAGTAAATACAATGGTACATTATTAGTATTTTTTAAAGTAAATATTTATAATAACCTTTCCCTATGATAAAGTAGGGGCCTACCTTGTGCGGGCCCTGGGAGCCATTCTCTGCCACCGCGCAGGGCCCGCGCAAGGCAGGCCCCTACGATGACGGGTGAAGTATGATATACTCTATAGGTGCATTCGCCGGGTCGCTATGATCTTCTAACCCTGCACTTACACGAACGTAGATGTATGCAGGTGCTGCGTTTGAACCTACTAACGTCTAACATTATGCAGAGTGATAACAATAAAATAGTAAGATGCGTTGCTCATCCCATGCACTGTGATAAGAACCAGACGGTGACAAGATGTACTGCCGCTTTGGAGGATTAACGAATGGATGCTCGCTTTTATAATTCGGACGATATCGATATTGAGCAGTTGGCTAATGATCTTGTGAATGTGTATATATCACAGGGTTATCAGGCACAACAGTTCGGCGATCAAAAACAAAAACTGGTACAACTGAAGAAGGGGGGCGATTTCGAGGCCATTATCGGTATGCAGGCCGCCCTCTCAGTGACGATACAGAAAACCGCCGGTGGCACGCTGGCAATGATCGGCCAGCAGAAATGGCTGGATAAGGCGGCTGTGGGCGCGGTGGGCATCGTTGCCCTCCCGGTACTCTGGCCGCTCGCTATAACCGCTGGCGTGGGTGCGCTGCGCCAGGCAAGCTTGAGCAATCAGGCACTCAATATGGTGGATGGCCTGGTGCGCCAGCAGCGTCCCGGTCTGGTGGCCGGCCCTATTCCGATGCAGCTCCTGCCACAGGTTCAGCAGCCATGGGGACAGCAACCACAACAGACGCCAGTCTACGTGCCACCACCACAACAGACGCCCGCGTATATTCCACCGCCGCGTGTGGTGGTCTCTGAGGCTGTACCACCGACGCCCGCGCCACCGACCCCGGCAGCGCATCCAGGCCAGTTGCGCTGCTCAAATTGTAATACACCCTATGAAGCGGGCGATACATTCTGCTCCGGCTGCGGTCGCTCTCTGGCCCCAGCGAAGCAATATTGCAGCAACTGCAACTACGAGATAAAGCCCGGTGTGTCATTCTGTCCGAAGTGTGGTGCTTCAACCTTTTCAAGCACGCAGACACAGGCGGCGCCCAATCGGCCCCTGCCACCGTCGAAGCCGCCGCAGCCGACTGTGACATATACACGCCCGGAAACGCCGGTCTATACACCGCCACCCGCACAGCCGCCAACCCCGGTCTATACGCCCCCATCAACTCCGGTCTATACGCCGCCGCCACAGCCGCCGACGATTGAGACGACGCCCGCTCAAGTGACGCCTGCGCCTGAGCCTCCGCTCTATGTGCCGCCGGTGACACAGGACCCTGTTGTACTGCCACAGCCAAAGGTGACCTACGTTCCGTCAAATGAGCCGAAGAAGGAGACGCCCGCTCCGCCGCCACGCCCGGAGAAGCAGTATTATATTCCGTCTTCTCAGGCGCAGGCCGGGACACCGCCGGCAAACCCGCCGGTAAAGCGTGGCTCGGAGCCGCCGCCAGCGCCCGTGCAGCCACTTCAAATCAATCAGACGCCCAGGTCCGATACCGGCACGCCCTGGGCTACGCTGCAATTTAACGATGGCAAACAGATAGAGGTTACAGCCGAACACGCGATGGTAGGCCGCTATGACCACGACCTGGGCGGACTCAAACCCGATGTGGACCTGAGCGATATCCAGGGCGCGGAGACCGTTTCACGCGTCCATGCCGCGCTTGAACATGTCGGCAATGCCTATACGCTGACCGACCTGAATAGCACGAATGCGACGCGCGTTAACAATAAACGCCTGGAACCGGATAAGGCAACGCCGATTAACGACGGCGATACCTTGCAATTCGGTAAGCTGACCTGTACGTTTAAGAAGGCGTAATCCGGTAGGAGTGGAGTTTTTTATGGATCGCGAAACTCTTCTCTCACTGGCACGCGAGGCTGCCCAGCACGCCCATTGCCCTTATTCGCATTTCCGCGTGGGCGCGGCTGTGGTGGCAGGCGGCAAGACCTTTACCGGGGTCAATATCGAGATCGCCAGCTATGGCCTGACTCTATGCGCTGAGCGCTCAGCCCTCGCCGCTGCCATCTCGGCAGCGGCTGGCCCGGTGACGCATGTGGCCGTCGCCTGCATCGATGCGCCCCAGGACGCCCCGCCCGGCGCGCGTACTCCTTGCGGCGCCTGTCGCCAGTGGCTGGCGGATCTCGCGCCCACTGCCGTGATCTCTATCGATGGCGTCGGCGAGGATTTCTCTGTGCCTGATCTCTTGCCTCATGCCTTTAGCCTGTGAAAATATCACAGAAACCTCTCATCTCATCTTTGAAGATCAGGACACACATCTCATTCTTTGCGGATTTTACCCTTGACATATTCTATCTGACTTGGGTACGCTATGATTCCTGGCAACTTCTGCATAGTAGGTGGGTTTTTCTAGTGCATTTCTCACAGTGAGTCGCTCTCTCGAGGTGGGTGTATGCTTGAAGGCGCAGTCGCGCACCACCACGAGCCGCCGGTCCTCTGTCAACAACCTCTCCAGGCGGCTTTTATCCCTTCGTTCCTTCAATTCAGCCCATTCAGCCCGATCGTCTCACGTATTCCCTACACTGGTAGCTCTCTATGTATATCTCTACATACTCCAGGAAGGACCTTCATGTGGTTCGCTTTCCCTCGCGTGCCTGTCCTGGCTTTTTGTCTATTTCCCATTCGTAGATCCGGCCCCTGTGAAAGGAGGATGCCATTATGAGTCAGCGCTTCACGCTTGGCATCGAGGAAGAGTTCCAGATGGTGGATAAAAATACGGGCCAGCTCGCTTCTCATATTCATACTGTTCTGGAAAAAGGCACGCCTATCCTCGGTGAGTGTATTAAACCGGAGATGCTACAGTCAACGGTTGAGATCGTGACGGATGTCTGCGCCAATATCCACGTCGCACGCCTGGAACTCGGGCGCTTAAGCAAACGGCTGGCGGAACTGGTGGATGCGGAGGGACTGGCTCTGGTGAGCGCGGGCACTCACCCAAACGCGCACTGGCAAGATCAGGAGCGCACTAGAGGCGAGCGCTATGAAGAACTGGAAGAAGAATACCAGGACGTCGGACGCTCGATTCTGATCTTCGGTCTGCACGTTCATGTCGGCATGGAGGAGCACGAACTGGCTATTCCTTTGATGAATCAGTTGCGCACGTGGCTCCCTCACTTGCTCGCTATCTCTTCCAATTCTCCCTTCTGGAGCGATCGCTATTCGGGCACGCGCTCGTATCGCTCTATCGTCTGGAAGCGCTTCCCACGCACAGGAGTGCCTCCGCTCTTCGCTTCTACCAATGAATTCGACCATTATGTAGAGCGTCTCGTACAGACCGGCTGCATCGATAATGGCAAGCGCATCTGGTGGGATATTCGCCCTCATCCTTTCTTCCCCACCATCGAGTTGCGCGTCTGCGATATGCCTGCGACCTTCGAGGATACGCTGGCGATCGCTGCCCTCTTTCAGGCCCTGGTTGCTAAACTAACATGGCTGCATAAACGTAATATTACGACGTATGTGCTGCCATCTACTTTTATTGAGGAGAATAAGTGGCGAGTGGCGCGGTATGGGCTGGATGCGGAGGTGGTCGATTTTGTGCAAAACCGCCGTTTGAGTATGCGCGAGTCTATTAGCGAGACGCTCGATTTCGTGGACGATGTGCTCGATGACCTGGGCAGTCACCGCGAGATAAACTACCTGCGCTCTTTGCTCGTTGACCCGCGCGGCACTGGCGCCGATCGCCAGATAGCGGTGTATCAGGAGACCGGCAGCATCCATGCTGTTACCCATTTCCTTATGCAACAAACGATGCAAGGTTTGACGCCTGACCATGTGAGGTAACTGACGATGATGATCAGGAGATTCTCAGGGCGCCCACAAGTCCGGGGTAGGGCGATCACATTTTTTCAGAGCGAGTTTCAGGTATCAGCAGTGACAAGAAGCCGGGCTGCTCTCTTGTATACAATGAGTCATAATGACCGCAGCGTCACGGGAAACCGCATGCGTATAAGCATCCGCGCCAGGCTGCTTCTACCGATTACTATACCTGCGGCAGCTTTATTCCCTCTTGTATATATCCTGCCGTCCAACTTTCTGAGACTCTGGTACCTTGTGATCGCCCGTATCCCCGACTTGTGCTCGCTCTGCAATTTATCTCCCCCTCCTCAATTTCGGCCACGACAGGTTAGAAAACGCACAAAGATTAGCCCTTTCCGCTCCATCGCGCAACCAAATCCTTTCCTCCTGCGTCTTATATAGTAGAAGCTGACGGCAAAATGGTCGGCCTTTACTATATTGACAACATCCTATCTTACTTGACTTTTCGTTTGTCGTAGGTTACAACCTTGTAGTCCGTGCTTTATCGATATCGTTAAATTTTCTAAGGGTGCATACTGGTACCAGGACTCATTACTTTTTGGTATCTATTTATAGCAAGCAGTGGCGGGGGTGAACATTGCTCGAAGTTCGAGAAAATAGTGCCTTGACGACGACGACGGCACGCAGGCATGATATCTCCTCGTGGCAAGCAGTAGATATCATAAAATTCAATTCCAAGGCTAAAAAGCGTTTTATCAAATACCGGTCTGCTGTGATCGCTTATTTCACGACCGACAAATCCGTTGAGGAGATCACGGCACGCTATCATATTTCAAGCAATCAACTACTAAAAATGACGACTGATTGCTTAAAACAACACGAGGATGGAACTCCCTGGGGGTTTCGTGCTCTGCTCCCAGGTGCTCCGGTGAAGGACTATGCACCCCAACCTGTCGCCGAAAATACTGTACCCGCTGACCCTGACACTCATGAAGAGTCTTCCTCAAAAGAAGAACCTTCCGCTGATACGCTCGAAACGCCCATCACGGATGATCACGAGCTTGACGCTACTGCTGATACAGCGGTACAGCCCATCGCGGATGATCATGAGCTTGACGCTACTGCTGATACGCTCGAAACGCCTATCGAGGACGAGCACGAGCTTGAAACTACGGTTGGAGCAGCAGAGCAAACCATTGAGGACGATCACGAACTTGACGCTACTGCTGATACGCTCGAAACGCCTATCGAGGACCATAAAGAAGAACCTTCCGCTGGTATACTAGAACTGCCTATCGAGGACGATCACGAGCTTGAGATCACGACGAAACGCCCGGCAATCAGACTAGACGCGGAGGCAGAACCCGCAGCGGCTCTATCTGCCGCTCAGGGTAAGAGCGAAGATGGTTGCATGGTTGAGACGCCGATAGATGAAAAAACCGGCGAGCACAGCGAGGAACCAGAGACAACATCCTCGCCCGCTGAGGCAGAGGCGCCTATCGAGCTGGAGGAGCCGGAGGAGCCGTATGGAGATGACAGGATCGCATTCACTCTCACTGCTGGAGAGGAGCAAGCCCTTAAAGGTTCCGAAGTGGCGCTCCTTCCAGCCGCCGATCTGGCGTTGCCCACTCAACTCACAGGTCCACATGTATTACCGAAGTTTGCGAAGCACAGTAAACGCAGCACGCTTGTAAAGATTGCACAACGCCGCCGCATGGTCCGTCGACGCTGGATACATGATACCCAGGATAAGGGCAGGCAAAAGAGCTTCCTACGCGTCGTCAGTATCGCTATGGTGGTAGTTATCTTGCTTGGCCTGCTACTGCCTATAAGCGTAGCGCTGGCGGCGTATAACGTTTACAATAACGTGGACGACCTGGCTCATAATGGCATTGATCACCTGCTTACGGTCAAAGATCTGCTGCCGGTCTCGAAAAGCGACCCGATGGCAGCGCTCAATGCCGGTAAGTTAGAACAGGCCCAGGGCGAGCTGAAGGCCGCCGAAGCCGATTTTGAGCAGCTCCAACAGCTCACGAACCGTCCTGATGTTCAGTCGCTTGTCCAGCAGTTCTCGCCCAGCTATGCGGGCCAGCTCGTGATGGCGCGTCACCTGGTTCAGGTCGCCCTCGACGTGTCGCGCATGGGGCAGGAATTGAGCGGCGTTGGCGTTATCGCGGCAGGCATTTTGCATAGCTCTCCGCTCGCCAGCAACTCCGCGCAACCGCTGATCTCCGTGCATGATGTGGCGCAGGTTAAAGGGGCCATCGTGCATGCGCTCTTCTATATCGACGATATCCAGCAGAACATGAGCCAGGTTCAATTGAACGATCTGCCGATCAATGCGAAGCAGAAAGCTCAACTGGCCAGCGTCTTGACGGAACTGCCCACCATCCACAACATGATCGTTCAGAATCAGAACCTGGTGGATATTGTGACATGGCTCCTGGGCGTGGGTCAGCCGAGGCATTTCCTCGTTCAAACAATGGACAACGCCGAGTTGCGCCCCGGCGGCGGCTTCACGGGACAGTACGGCCTTCTGACTATCGATAATGGGCGTATGGACCCCTTTACGCTGCACGATGTGGCCCTGCTCGATTATGCCGGTAATGGTATGGAGCTTGGACGCCAGGCGCCACCGCAGTACCGGAGCTGGATGAACTTCGGGAACTGGGGCCTGCGCGATTCGAATCTATCCGGCGATTATCCAACGACCGCACGCATGAGTATGCAGGTCTTTCAGGAAGAGGGCGGCGGCCCTGTGGATGGCGATATCGCCTTTACGCCAACCTTTATCGGCCACATTATCGATATCACCGGACCTATCCGCGTCGCTGAGTACAACGAAACCATTACCGCGGCTAACCTGGCGGACCGCCTGCACTACTATCAGCAAAATTATAACGCGATCGCTATCGAGCATCAGAAGTCCAACGATAGTAGTCATCAGGCCCGCAAAGCCTTTACGTCGCTCCTGGGCAGGATTCTGCTCGATCGTGTGCGCCATCTGCCCACTAAGCAACTACTGAAGGTCATCAAGGGGGCGGCGAAAGATCTTCAGTCGCGCGATCTTGAGATCTACTTCAACAACCCTGCTGCCGAGCAATGGCTGTCTGATCACGGCTATAGTGGTGGCCTCGATACATTCAGCAAGCGAGACGGCTTTGTGCTGGTGCAGGCAAACATCAGCATCAGTAAGGCCAGCCAGTACGTGCATACGACTGAGCAAGATGCTATCACGCTGGATGCACAGGGCGGCGCGACACATAATCTGACGATTACGCTTGATTATAATCAGACCGGACCGATCTACGGCTACGATACTTACGCGGACTACATGCGCGTCTATGTCCCACGTTCGTCGCAGTTGCAGGCCGGTAACGGCTTCGATAGTGGACACGCTCTGTGCGCAGCCACCGTTGTACGTAAAAATAAAAGAGGCACGACTCCAATCTACTCAGGCTGTAATTCGCTTGCCCCCAGTAACTCAATCTATTGTCCCAGCGGCAACTATAGCCTCGGGATGCGCGGCTACCAGCGACCCTGGACCGTCGATAGCATCAGTGGACCCACCGCTACAACCAGCGACCTGCCAGGACGCGGCATGTACGGGGGCCTGACCGTGACGCCGAAGAATTGCACCGCTACGATTACGCTCTCCTGGTATGTACCAAACGCTGTCAAGCATAACGGGAAGGATCTATCGTACACACTACTTGTACAGAAGCAGGGTGGTTACATTCCTACGCTGGATGTCACGGTCGATACAAGCGCCATCGAGGGTCTAAAGCCATTTAGCTTCAAGGGCTCGCTGACGGCTGATCGCGCATTTACGTTGACCCACTAGGCCGCTTTCGCGAATGCTTGTTTCTCATCCATTCTAATGTTATCATAAGGACACGATATCTTGTCCCAGAACGGTGCTCCTTAGCCGTTTCTTGCACAGGAGGTGCCTAGATGGCAGTTTCACCGGAACAGCGTAGGACGGCAGGGTCTCCTGCTTCCACGCTCACTGTATGGCTGCGCAGAACGGGCAATTCCCTTGCTCGCCCATTATTTGCTTTACTATTAGCTATTATCGCTGGCAGTATTATCATTATAATTACTTCACAGGGTTCGCTGGGGGATCGCTTTTCTGCTGTTATCAATGCTTATCAATCTCTCTACATCGGTTCTTTCGGGGATCCGCAAAAACTTTCTTATACGCTGGTGAAAGTTGGTCCGCTTATTCTTGCCGGTCTGTCGGTTGCTATTGCGTTTCGTGCCGGTCTCTTCAATATCGGCGCGCAGGGCCAACTGGCGATGGGCGCGATGGCCGCCGGAGCAATCGGGCTGTCGGAACCCCACTGGCCCGGCTGGGTGCTCATCCCCTTGATGGTGGTTGCCAGCGGACTCGCGGGGGCCGTCTGGGGCGGCATTGTGGGCCTTCTCAAGGCATGGCGCGGCGCCCACGAGGTGGTGACGACGATCATGCTGAACTGGATCGCTTTCTACTTTACCGATTTCCTTATCCAGGGTCCGTACAAAGCTCCCAATCTGCCCGATCAGACGCTCTCGCTGCCTCCACAGGCGACGCTTCCGCTGATCTCGACGCTATACAATCAGACATTGGGATCGTTCCTGCCCAGGATTGCCTATCCTACGGCCTATTTTGTGGATGTGAGCTTTTTTGCCTGCCTGCTTGCTCTCGTCTTCTACTGGTTCATCACGAAGCGCATGGCCTTCGGCTACGAGATACGCGTGATCGGGCTGAATCCCAAGGCGGCGACCTACGCGGGTATGCCCATCAAGCGCAATGTGATCGTGACGATGGCGATTGCCGGGGCCTTCGCCGGACTGGCCGGCTCGCTGCACCTGATGGGACAGTCGCCCTACCAGTTGTTGTCGAACGTCTTTAGCTCGGATCAGACCGGCTTCGATGCTATCGGCGTCGCCCTGCTTGGACGCACCACGGCGATCGGTATCTTGCTTGGCGCGTTGCTCTTCGGCGGCCTGCGCCAGGGCGCCAGCTTTATGCAGTTGAATGCAGGCGTGCCCAACGATCTCGTCTTGATCCTCCAGGCCCTGATCCTCTTCAGTATCGCCTCCGAGTTCCTGCCCGTTCTTCAGAGAGTCATCCCCGATTGGATGCGCTTCGATCGGCGGCCCGCGCTGGCAACGAACATCATCGGCCCTACGACGATAGTTGATCTTCCAGTCGATAGAAATGCTGAAGATGATGAGGCGGAGGAACCGCCTGGTGCCTCCCCCGTTGCGTCCGAAAGCAAGCCTGATCATGTAGAGGAGGAGTGACGATGTTTCTTCAATTGCTAGGACGGGTGCTGATCTCTTCTGATCTCTGGGGCGCGACCCTGCAATTCGCGGCGCTGCTCCTGCTGCCGGCGCTCGGCGGCGTCATCTCGGAGCGCAGCGGCGTTACCAATATCGCGATGGAAGGCATGATGCTCACGGGCGCTTACGCTGGTGTTATGGCTGCGAAGGCGAGCGGCAACGTCCTTGTCGGGGTTATAGGGGCGATCATTGCCGGTTCGCTGATGGCGCTTGTGCACGCTATTGTCTCGATCAATTTCAAGGCCAACCAGATCGTAAGCGGCATCGCCATCAATATCGCCGCGCTTGGCTTAACGAACTACCTGCTTTTCATCCAGACGAATAATCAGGGAGTCCCTTCGCTCACAAACAATCTGCGCCTGCCGATCGTCTCGCTGGGGCCGCTCTCCGGCATTCCTTTTATTGGTCCTGTGCTCTTCCAGCAGAATATTATCTTCTACGTGGCGGTGCTGATCCTGCTCGGCGTCCAGTTCCTGCTCTTCCGCACCAATATCGGTCTGCGCATTCGGGCCGTGGGCGAGCATCCGCAGGCCGCTGACACGGCGGGCGTCAATGTGCGCCTGGTGCGCTACCTGTGCGTGGTCAGCAGCGGCGCGCTTTCGGGGCTGGCGGGCGCCTTTCTCTCGCTCGGTATCGCGGGCATCTTCAATCCGAACATGACTGCCGGGGCTGGCTTTATCGCCCTGGCGGCGATGATCTTCGGCAAGTACACGCCATGGGGCGCGGGCGTGGCCTGTCTGATCTTCGGCCTGGGCGAGGCGCTCAGCCCACGCCTGCAAGGCACCGGCGTCTCTGCCAGCCTGCTGAGCACCATACCCTATATCCTGACACTTGTAGCCCTCGTTGGCCTCGTTGGACGTACGGTTCCGCCAGCAGCGGATGGCATTCCATACGAGCCCGGCTCGGAGTAAGAGGAGAGCGACGATGCAAGAACGTTCCGCAGTCGCGCCTGAAGAGGAGCGTACCAGTCCCTTCGCGGTCGAGATGCGCGAGATCACGAAAGCCTGGCCGGGAGTCGTTGCGAACGATTCCGTCAATCTCGCTGTGCGCAAGGGCGAGATCCATGCCCTGGTCGGAGAGAATGGTGCGGGCAAATCGACCCTGATGAATATCCTCTATGGCCTGCTCCATCCCGATAGCGGCGAGATTTTTGTTAATGGCAAGCTCGTCCATATCAGCGGGCCGCGCGATGCGATCCACCTGGGCATCGGTATGGTGCATCAGCACTTCATGCTCATTCCGCCGCTGACGGTAGCTGAGAATATCGTCCTGGGCCGCGAACCCGGCGGACTCGGCGCTCCCTTCGATTTCAAGAAGGCCAGCGCCGATATTCGCGCTCTCAGCGAGCGCTACGGTCTGCCCATCAATCCTAACACGCGCATCGAGAAGCTCTCCGTCGGCCTGCAGCAGCGCGTCGAGATCCTCAAGGTCCTGTACCGTGGTGCCGATATCCTGATCATGGACGAGCCGACGGGCGTGCTGACGCCTCAGGAGACCGACGACCTCTTCGCGGTCCTGCGCGGCCTCGTTCAGCAGGGCAAGACAATCATCTTCATTACGCACAAGCTGCGCGAGGTGCTGGAACTCACCGATCGTGTGACGGTCCTGCGGCGCGGCAAGAACGCGGGCGAGCTGATCACCAGCCAGACGAACCGCGCGGAGATCGCGCGCATGATGGTTGGACGCGAGGTCCTGCTGCGCGTCAATAAAACGCCGGCCCATCCCGGTCCCGTCGTCTTGAGCGTGCGCGACCTGCATGCGAAGTCGGATATCGGCCTGGATGTGCTGCATGGCATCAGTCTCGACGTCCATTCCGGCGAGATTCTGGGCATTGCGGGCGTCGAGGGCAACGGCCAGTCCGAACTGGTCGAGGTGCTGACCGGCATTCGCAAGGCCACCGCCGGCACCATAACCATTACGCCCGTCAAGGATGGCAAGCCCGGAAAGACGCACGATATCACTACAATGGATGCCAACATGGTCCGTCGGACCGGACTGGGCCACATACCCGAGGACCGGCGCGGCAGCGGCCTGGTGATCGCCGAGTCAGTCGAGGACAATACGATCCTCGGTCGCCAGCGCTGGCCCGAGTTCTCCTGGCACCATTTCGCCCTGCTGTTCAAGAATATCGCCGCGTGGGCCGTGCGGCTCATCAAAGACTTCGACGTACGCACACCGTCGCCCGAGGTTCCGGTGCGTGCGCTCTCCGGCGGCAACCAGCAGAAGATCATCATTGCCCGCGAGTTTGCCAGCAATCCCGAGGCGCTCATCGCCTCGCAGCCCACACGTGGCGTCGACATCGGCGCCATCGAGTTCATCCATCGCCGCCTGATCGAGCAGCGCGACGCGGGCAAAGCCGTCCTCCTGGTCTCAGCTGAGCTCGACGAGATCCGCTCCCTCTCGGACCGCATCGCCGTGATGTACGAGGGCCAGATCGTCAGCATCGTCGATCCCGACGTTCCCGAGGAACAACTGGGCGTCTTGATGACGGGCGGGCATGCTGAAAAAGAGCCCTTAAAAGAGCCTTCGAAGGAGCATGATGAATAATGATTCCTCAACTGGTGCAGATGGCGTGGCCCCTACGATGACGGGTGGATGCAAAATGTGACGGACACCCGATTGCTCTTGAGCTAACATGAGACGTTCCTTTCTCACTCATTTGTGTCCATTTGACTCATGTGCCATACTCTTGCCGCTGCCACAAAACGTTGAGCCGCCGGAGGGAACCCACTAAAGGAGAGGTGCAAATAGCTTGCTAGCAGGTTGCCTTGCGCAAACCCTTCCACCGACCCCCGAGTCGTAAATTCATAGGCAGCCTCCTCCGGTGCCAGAGGAGCATTCAGGCAGGAGTAGTGAAATTCATGTCCACGCACCACTTCCCCCTGTCGCATCAGCAGCGTATCGCGCAAAGCAGTAGCCTCGCGATACCCAATGACTAATCCGCTTCGATGACTCTTCATGATGCTTTGCCGGGCAATTGCTCCCACCATAGGAAATTCTTCTCCTGAAGCACTATGAATGGATTGGCAAAGATACATGAATCCTCCACATTCAACATAACAGGGAATGTCTTTCTGAAGGAGTGCCGCAAGAGCAGAGCGCATGCTCTCGTTCGCAGATAAGCGATGTGCGTATTCCTCTGGAAACCCACCCCCAATATAGATACCACCTATCTTCTCAGGTAATACATGATCATGAAGCGGACTGAAGGTGACCAGTTCTGCGCCGGCAAGCCGAAGTAAGTTCAAGGTATCGGGATAGTAAAAGTTGAATGCTTCATCCTGGGCGATGGCAATTCTTACAGACTCAAAAGTCGTTGCTATCGAGGAAAAAGGGTTCCTGGAACTCTGCTCGATGGGGGCAGCCTCGTGGGCAAGAGCAAGGAGCTTTTCGCTATCACATGTCTGGCCAAACTGTTCTCCGAGCACAGTGAACTGCTCAGTAGTTACTATACGTTCAGCAGCTGGAATTAAGCCCAAATGCCGCTCAGGTATCAATTTATCGGAAAAATTACTCAAATAGCCCAGGAGAGAGATACCAGTTTCTGCTTCGATTGCTTCTTGTAGCAGGCGAGCATGCCCTGCTCCCCCAACGTGGTTCGCAATGACTCCGACGATGTGGACTTCTGGATCGAGATGCTGAAATCCCATCACCACTGCGGCTGCACTCCGCGCCATTGCTCCTGCATCGATGACCAGCACAACTGGTGCCTGGAGGAGCCTGGCAACCTCGGCAGTACTTCCCACGTCACTGGTACTGCTCTGTCCATCATACAGCCCCATGACCCCTTCAATCACCGCGATATCAGCAGAGGCAGCAACAGTACAAAAAACGTCGAGCATTCGATCGGGTGGCACCATCCAGGTATCCAGGTTATAGCAGGGTTGAGAAGCAGCCAATGCGAGATGGGATGGATCGATATAGTCCGGTCCAACTTTGAATGGTTGAACCCGAATGCCTTGAGCGCGCAGGTGTGCAATGAAAGCCGTCGTCATCGTGGTTTTGCCGACACCACTGGACACACCAGCGAAAACAATTCTGGGAAGTGTTAGCTGCATGTGAACCTCCTCCAATTTGCCTGGACATCTCCTTTGCAAAAAGCTGTGGGACACCCTGTCACAATCACCAGCCCGCTCCACAGGCAATGTGACGATTGTGACACCCACCGCGCACATGATTCATCCCAGGCCTCGCTATAGCTTTTCCAGCCGGGCGAAGTCCATGCTCAGGCGTTTTTTGCCGGTCTTCCCCTGGAATAGGACCTCGACGAACTCGGTGCTGCCCTCCATCTCGCTCTTGAGGATGATTCCCTCGCCGAACTTGTCGTGACGCACCCTGTCGCCTGCTTTGTACTGCTGCCCCTTTGATTTAGGGTCCTCGGCCTTCCTGGACGCAGAGGGGATCGAGGGCGGCACCGTCGGCGACGAGTACGATCCTGGGCGCGGCGTTATCCTGAGTGGATTGCCTGTTGCGCGCGGCGTGCCGCTACCGAAGACGCGCCCCGTCTCCTCGGCTCCATAGGGCGTGTCCTGGTTGAAGTCGTCTTCGCTCCAGTTGAGAATTGGATCGGTCACGCGCCGCGATCGTCCCGTTGTCTGCGCTGAGCTGCCGGGCGAGCTACCGGTGAGGGGGCTGGCTATCAGCTTCGGCGGGATATCGTCCAGGAAGCGCGACGGCTCCGTGTACTGCGTCTCGCCGAAGATGGAGCGGCGGCGCGCACGTATCAGATAGAGGCGGCGCATTGCCCTTGTGAAGCCGACGTAGGCCAGGCGGCGCTCCTCCTCCAGTTGCTCCGGCTGGCTCACCGAGCGCGAGTGCGGCAGCGAGCCCTCGTCCATGCCGACGATAAAGACGACGGGAAACTCCAGTCCCTTGGCGGCGTGGAGGGTGATCAGTGTTACGGCATCGCCCTGATCGTTATCGACAAGCGTGCCATCCTCGCTGGTCTGTGTAGTATCCGCGCCCCCGACCAGGGCGACATTCTCCAGGAAGAGTTCGAGGGCGACGGGCGTCTCGATCTCCGCGTAGTCCTCGGCGACGCGGCGCAGTTCGAGCACGTTCGCCCAGCGGTCCAGCGTCTCGTCGGTATTGGCGCGCAGTTCGGGTCCGTAGCCGCTGCGCTCGGCGATGCGGTCCAGCAGCTCGGGCAGTTGCAGCTCTTCCATAGCCTCTCTGAGGTCCTGTATCAACTTGCTGAACTTTTCCAGGGCCATCTTCGCGGCTTTGCCCAGCGTTGTGTGCTCTTCGATCCGCAGCAGTGCATTGTATAACGAGGTGTTCTGCTGCCGCGCCCACTGCTGCAGTTCGCCGACCGTCTTGGGGCCGATCTTGCGGTTAGGTACGTTAATGATACGCAGCAGGCTCACATCGTCGCTCGGGTTGGCGAGCAGGCGCAGGTAGGCCAGCATATCCTTGACCTCTTTGCGTTCGTAGAACTTGCGGCTGCCGATCACCTTGTAGGGGATGTTTTTGCGCAGGAATTGCTCTTCCAGCGCGCGTGATTGCGCGTTTGTGCGGTACATGACGGCTACATCGCCGAGCTTCCCGACATCGCCACGGGCCAGCAGGCGCTGGATCTCGTTCGCCGTGAACTCCCCCTCCTGCTCCTCGTTGAAAGCCTCGTAGTAAAAGACCTTCTCGCCCGTCCCCAGCGCCGTCCAGAGCTGCTTGTCTTTCCGCTGCCGGTTGCGCCTCACGACGTGTTGGGCAGCGTCGAGAATGTTCTGCGTGGAGCGGTAGTTCTGGTCGAGAACAATCACCTTTGTCTGCGGAAAGTCCTCTTCGAAACGCAGCACGTTCTCGGAACTGGCACCGCGCCACGAGTAGATCATCTGGTCGTCGTCGCCGACCACGCAGACGTTGCCCAGTCCCTCGTGCCGGTCGGCGGTGCCGTAGCCGAGCAGGCGGATGAGTTTGTACTGCGGCAGGTTGCAGTCCTGGAACTCGTCGACGTGGATATACTGCCACTTACGCTGATAGCGGTGCAGCAGTTCGGGGTCGCGCCTCCACAACCGCTCCGTTAGCATCAGCAGATCGTCGAAGTCGACGGCGTTATTGCTGCGCAGCAACCGCTGATAGACCTTGTAGACGCGCGCCGCCACCTCCTCGACGTACTTCACGGCCTGTTCGGCCATCTGCTCTGGTCCGAGCATATCGTTCTTGGCGCGCGAGATGAGGGCCTGCATCACGCCCGGTCGATACTGCTTCTCGTCGATGTTTAGATCCCTGATGGCTTGCTTGATCAATGTCGCCTGGTCGTCGGTATCGTAGATCACAAACGACTTCGAGAGCCCGAGGGGTGCCAGGGAGTCGGCCTCCACACGCAGCACGCGGGCGCAGATCGCGTGGAAGGTGCCGATAGTCATCTCTTTGGACTCGTTGACGCCCACGAGCTTCTCCAGGCGTTCGCGCATCTCGCGCGCGGCCTTGTTGGTGAAGGTGACGGCCAGGGTGCGCCACGGTGAGATCTCTTCATGCTGGACAAGATAGGCGATACGGTGCGTGATGACGCGCGTCTTGCCGCTCCCCGGTCCCGCCAGGATGAGCACAGGTCCCTGGGTCGTTGTCACTGCTTTGCGTTGCGGCTCGTTCAGTCCATTCAGTAAATTTACTTGTTCCAACATCATCAAGCTCCGTATAGAGATAGGCGAATTACGCGTTCATAAAGACATGAAATCCACGTTATTGTACCACACTGATGGGGCAGATGAGAGGAATGGCCGCAAAGGTACCTATAATTCTTCTTTTTCGATATGCTACAATCAAGCGAGAATCCTGCAATGAAAGAGGACACTTCATGATTGGCACATTGATCAACTTAGTTACGGTGATGGTGGGAGGGCTGCTCGGCCTGTTCATTGGCAATCGCTTGCCGGAGCGTATGAAGACGATTGTTGTCTCCGCTATTGGCCTGATGACCTTTCTGATCGGCGTCTCTTCGGCCATCAAGACGGAGAACGCGCTCATTCCCCTGCTCTCGCTGGTTATCGGCGGCATCCTCGGCGAGGCTATTAATATTGATAAGGGCATCAATACGCTCGGCGACTGGCTCAAGAAGCGCTTCGATCGCCCGGATAGCCAGCAGAACTTTACCGCCGCCTTTGTGATCGCGAGCCTGCAGTTCTGCGCTGGCCCGCTGACGGTTCTGGGCGCGCTCAATGACGGTCTATCGGGGAACTTTAGCCTGCTGGCGATCAAGGCCGTGCTGGATGGCTTCTCGGCGATCGTGTTTGCCAGCACTTTCGGTCTGGGCGTACTCTTCTCAGGCGCGACGATTCTGGTTGTGCAGGGCGGCATCTCGCTGCTGGCCCGCCTGATCAAACCACTGCTTATCTCCGTTCCTGACGCAAATATGTCGGCGCAGCCACGCGTGATCGAGCTTGCTGCCGTGGGCGGCATCATCCTGATGGCCCTGGCCCTCAACATTCTGGACCTGAAACGCATCAAGGTGGCGAATCTGCTGCCGGCGCTGATCATTGCGCCTCTGCTAGTCGCTCTGCTGAATGTCGCCGGTATTCCGTTGGATTTCGGCCTTGGCGGAAGGTAGCTTTGTATACTGTGGCAAGCGAAGATGTGCAATGCGCATGAGAAACGCTGTAATTGAGTATGTGGTACGATTATAATGGAAGATGTTCAACATGTTCTCGTATCTCATATCTCGTAACTCATATGAAGGAGGAGATCTTGACGAGTCTGACGGCAAATCTGACACTGGCACCCACTGCTTCTATTGATCTACACATGCATACGAATTATAGCGATGGTCGCTGGCCCGCGCAACAGCTCATCGACTACCTGGCCTCTGAACACTTCGACCTCGTTTCCATCACCGATCATGATCGCGTCGACAAGGTGGCTGAGATCCGCTCCCTGGCGGCGGAGAAGGGTCTGCCCGTGCTGCCTGGGGTGGAGATGAGCACCGAATGGGATGGGCGGATGGCGCATATGCTCTGCTATGGCTTCGATCCCGATCAGAATGATCTCCGCCTGGTTACTGAGAAGGTGGTGCGCCTGCAGTTAGAGAATACGCACGAGGTGAACGCCGAACTGCGCCGCCAGGGCTACGACTTTTCCCGCCAGGAGGAGGTGCTGACCGAGAACGATGGCAAACTGCGCCTCCCTTCCGACAATATTCGCCTCCTGGTTGCCCATGGGTACGCGGCCAATGGACGCGAGGGGCTGCAGCGCATTGAGCAGGCCGGCTTCCGCTCGATTATGGCGGATATGGGGGAGACGGTCGCAGCCGCCCATCGCAGCGGCGCGCTCTGCCTCATCGCCCATCCCGGACGGCGTGAGCGCGGCTTCACCTACTACGATATCACCCTGCTCGATCGCCTGCGCGCAGAGATCCCCATCGATGGCATCGAGGTGTACCATCCCTATCACAGCCAGGAGACCATCGAGACCTACCTGGAGTACGTCCAGAAGCACGATCTCCTGCTGAGCACCGGCTCCGACTCGCACAGTATTCCCGGACGCATGCCCCGGAAACACCGCGCTGAGATTAGTCGGAAGCTACTGGAACGCCTGGGGATAACGGTCACTTCAGATACCAGTCAGTCGTCGTAATACCTCCGTAATTGACGGTCTTCCTGACTACTCCCGGTGGCGTGGCAAAGTTCGTGACGGGTCGTCCCTGCTCTGCCAGTAGCATACTATCGTGCCAGATGGGTCCGGCGCCATCAACGCCTGTCACGTTGATCATCGCCGAGTTATCGTTATTACCCGCCCATACCCCCATCGTGTAGTCGTTTGTGTAGCCTATCGTCCAGTTGTCGCGGAAATTGTTCGAGGTGCCCGTCTTTACGGCGGCGGGACGCGTCATGCCGGGATTCCCCTGATAGCATTGGGTCTGGGTATTGCTGTACAGATACAGGGCACTGCACTGCCCAAACTCGAACGTGCGCGAGTGGTTGTCGCTCAGGACGTTGGTTACCATAAATGCGACCTGCTTGCTGATAGCCTGCTGGCCCCGCGTCGGGGTGCGATAGATGACACGGCCCTGTGTATCTGTCACTACATTGATCGCGTGCGGCGGTATGCGGACGCCACTATTCGCGAAGACACTGTAGGCCGAGGTCATGTCCAGCAGGCGCACGCTCAGCGAGCCCAGGACCATCGTGTAGTTCGGCACCCCCTCGTAGCTCTGAATGCCCAGCACCTGCGCCGTGTGCAGCGATTTATCCACTCCCGTTTGCATTAAGAGCTTGACCGCCGGTATGTTGAACGAGTTCTGCAAGGCATAGCGGTAAGTGATCAGCCCGTGATAGCTCAAATCGTAGTTCGTGGGCGTGTACGCCGGCAAGCCACAACACATCTGAACAGTGAGCGGTCCGTCCAACACAGGCATACCGGGGCTGATGCCATGCTCGAAAGCTGTGGCATAGATGAACGGCTTGAACGACGAGCCGGGCTGCCGATAGCCCTGCGACGCGACGTCGAACGCGCCATCGGTCGGATTGTTGGGATTGATATTGCCCAACAGAGTGCGAATGGCGCCGGTATGGTTGTCGATAATCACCTCCGCCGCGTCGGACATGTTGTGCGCCTTCGACAACGCCGCGATATGCTGCTGCGCGATCTTCAAGACCTTGTTCTGCAGCTTCTGGTCGAGCGTCGTGGAGACTATCAGACCTGAGCGCGAGAGGTCTGCCACCTTGACGTGCAGGTCCTGCGCTAACTCGTTGACGGCGTAGCGTATAAAGTGCTGTGCCAGCGTGTTCGGCTGAATGATGCCACGATGGAGGAAATGAGGCTGCTGCACCTCGTCGAGCGCGACCAGGTACTGGCGATGCGTGATGTATTGCTGCGCGTACATCTGCCTGAGCACCTCTTGCACACGTGCAAGCGCCGCCTTTGGATGCAGAAATGGATCGCGCGCAACCGGCGAGCTGGGAATGCCTGCCAGCATAGCGGCCTGGGCGATATCAAGCCGCGAAGCTGCCGTCGCTGCTGGCGTATCGCGCAGGCCGAAGTAGGTAAAGGCGGCGGCGTCCGCCCCATACGCCTGCTCTCCATAGTAGATCGTATTGAGGTACATGGAGAGGATATCATCTTTGCTATAGCGACGCGTGATGTCCGGCGCGAGCAGAATCTCCTGCAGCTTGCGCGTCAGGGTTGTCTGGTTGCCCACGATGGCGTTTTTGATGAGTTGCTGCGTGATCGTGCTGCCGCCCGAGATGACATGCCCACTCGTCGTATCGGAGAGGGCCGCGCGTACAATGCCCGTGATATCGTAGCCGGAGTTTTGCCAGAAGTACTGGTCCTCGATGGCGACCTCCGCGTGCACCAGGTTCGGCGAGATCTTCGAGAGCGGAACCGTCGTCTGCAAGCCCTGGTCGATCGCCTCGTAGAGCAGATTGCCCTGCTGGTCGTAGAGCCTCAGACTATCCCTGGGTAAAATATCTTGCAGGGTTGTGATCTGCTGATTGTAGCGCTGCTCCGTCGAAGTGGTGAGGGCCGCGAGCGTCACCAGAAACGTCATAGCGATGAGGAAAACGATCATCGTCCCGAACGCCATTGGCAGCATGGCCCACTGCGTGCTGAGACGATCGACAGCGGCGTAGCGCTTATTGCTATAACTCAAAAGCTTGCGCTTGATATGCCGTTTTGTGCGCCAGCCCGTGGGATTCAGACGCCGGTGAGGTACGTCGTAGTAGACGCCGCGCGCTGGCCTTTCGGGCAGGTCGTTCAGCCGCTGCGCGGCGGCTGCGCGCGTGTGAGATGGCAGCGTGGCCGGTTTTGCGACTTTACCAGTTGTTTGGGCTACCTGCTTGCCCTGTTCCCCCTGAAACTGGATTGATGAACTTTGGATCGATGAAGGCGCTATCGGTGTGGCTTCGGGTGCCTTGCTCTGTTCCGTTTGCAATGTCTTCCCGCTTTCTAGAGATTTGATGCGAGAGGACAGAAAATAGATACATGCTCAATGATCTTGCCTCTCCATCTCTTTCTCCGCCCCATGGGAGAATTATAGTCTTTGTATTTAAATTGTTTCTACGATACTTGATATAAGATGTGAAAATTGTCACTGCCAATATATGAAATGGACACGTCCTTAGTGTGATCAAATACTTTATCGAGTAATTTATACCATACTATAGTATAGCTCATATTAGAGGTGTGTGCAAATGCCCAACTCTACAGTAAAAGACACTGTTACGAACTATGAAATATGCCCGTATATAGTAACGCAGATGGCTGGAAAAGGGTAACGAGATCAAGGGCAACGTTTTCTAGTATTATACACCGCTCCCTTCATTATATTGCGAGAGGCGAAGTGCTAACTATGATGTAAAAAGTACACTGCTTCCTTCCAGGATGTCTCCCTGGAGCACGGTTCTCATCGCATATATTTACCACGCTCTCCTTTTCCTACCACCAGCCGGGTATGGGCGAGGGTATGCCGCTGGGAGGCGGCGAGAAGGCGAAGCCGAAGTCGTTCGGGCAGTAGGGCGCGGGGGCATCGGATATGGTTACGGCCTTGGGGTTCGTCCTGGGCGTCGGCGTCGTTCCGACCGTTGGCTGCGGGGTCGGCTGCGGCAGAACGAAGTGCGGGACGGTTCCGGGCATAAACAGGTCGGTGGTCTTTACGCCGTCAGGATAGGTGACCTGCGCATGCACCAGGCCACCGGGATCGGTGAAGTTGCGGATCGGGCGTCCCTGCTCGGCTACCAACATGGAGTCATGCCAGATAGGGGCGGCTCCCTGGACGCCTGTTACGTTGTACATCGGCGTGTTATCGTTGTTGCCTGCCCAGACACCCATGACATAATCTGTGGTGTAGCCGACGGTCCAGTTGTCGCGGAAGTCGTTGGTGGTGCCTGTCTTTACGGCAGCCGGGCGTACCGCGCCGCGATTCCCGTACCAGCAATCGGTCTGCGAATTGGAGTACAACTGGAGCACGTTGCAGTCGAAGAATTCGGGCAGGCGCGAGGTGTTATCGCTCAGCACGTTGGTCATCATGTATGCGAGCTGCGGACTGAGTACCTGCGTTCCCGTGTTGGTGGGATGCCCGTACGTCTGGTGCGTGCTGGCCATCACGACCTTACTGATGGCGTAGTAGGGGACATGCACGCCACCGTCGGCGAAGGTTCCATACGCCGAGGTTTCATCAAGGAGGTGCACTCCCAATCCACCGAGCACCAGCGAGTAGCCGGGCGTCCCATTATAGCTGGCGATGCCCATGTTCTTCGCCATAGTCATTGCCTGGTCGATACCTACATGCTCCAGCGTTCGCACGGCGGGAACGTTCAGGGAGTTCTGCAGAGCGCAGCGGATGGTCATATGGCCGTGGTAGCGCTCGTCGTAGTTCGTGGGCGTAAATGTCGGCGGAATCGAATCCGGAATGTTGATCGTTGTTGGTTCGTCCGAGATGGCCTGCGCCGGTGATGCGCCCTGCTCGAAGGCGGTCACGTAGACGAAGGGCTTGAACGATGAACCGGATTGGCGGTAGCCCTGCGTCGCTACATCGTATTGGCCATCGATGCTCCTGTTGTTGTAATCAATGCTGCCCAGCAGAGAACGAATGGCGCCCGTATGGTAGTCGATCAGCACCTCGGCGGCGTTGGTCAGGTGATGGGCATCACGCAGTTCCGCGATGTGCTTCTGGGCAATCTTCTGAAGCTGGTCCTGCAATTTGATGTTCAGGGTTGTATACACGCTCATATCTGAGCGCGCTAACTGGTCGCGCGTCAGATGGAAGGTGTGCTCAAGCTGCGTATAGACGAATTCGGCGAAATGCGGCGCCCGATTGACGAGGCTGGTTGGCCTCTTGAAGAAACCAGGCCGCTGCGCCTCTTCGATGGCCTGGAACTCTTGTGCGCGCGTGATATAGCCGTCCCTTACCATAAAGCCCAGCACGGTCTGGAAACGGCTAAACGCGGCGGCAGGATGCAGGCGTGGATCGTAAGCCTCCGGCAGCGCGGGCAGGCCAGCCAGCATTGCCGACTGCGCCAGGTCGAGTTGCTTCGAGGCGGGCTTCCCATGCCTGTCCTCCAGGCCAAAGTAGACGGTTGCCGCCGCATCGATACCGTAAGCCTGCTCGCCGTAGTAGATGCTGTTCAGGTACATCTCTATGATGTCGGACTTGGTGTAGAGACTGTTCAGTTGAGGAATCAGGACGAGTTCCTGTAGCTTACGTGTGATCGTCGTTTCGCGACCGACGACGAGATTTTTTATCAGTTGCTGCGTAATTGTGCTGCCACCGGCCACGACGCGCCCGCTGGTCAGGTCATCTATCGCCGCCTGGATGATACGCGTCAGGTCGATGCCGGAATTGTTCCAGAAGTTCTTGTCTTCGGTAGCGACGGTCGCATTGACCAGCATTGGAGCAATATCTGGCAGCGAGACAGAGGTGTGAAGGCCATCGTTCGTCAATTGGGCGATGGGTACGTTTTTACTGTCATACATCTTGAGGTTATCGCGCGGCATGAGATCCTGCAACGTGACGATCCGGCCCATATATTTACTCTGTGTGTCGCTGTAGAAACGATAGGCAAAAAAGGCGCCAATGCCACTGATGGAGAGCAAGACGACGAGCAATGCAAAGAAGATGCTGCTGAGGAGCAGCCAGAAACGGTTTACCGAGCGTCGCAGCTCTTTACGCCCACTACGCAGTTTCTTGCGCGCGATATGGCGGATCATGACCTTCCTATGCCTGCGCCTGCGCCGCGATTGCACCGTGGCGGCACCCGGCGGCGGTGCGAGTTCAAGCTGGACCGTCTGTGCTACACGCGCGGGGAGAGCAGGGAGCGCGACGTTCTCTTTCTCTATATCTAGAGAAGAAGGTGCTCTCACCACCGGCAGTTGCTGGGATAAGCGCTCCTGGCGCGCGCGCTTCCGCTCAAGGTAGCGCAGCGCGCGCTCCTGGCGCGGCGTGATCACGTTTCCCGGCTGCGGACGCTGCACGGGCAAGATACTATTTTGATTGTTGCTCGATCCATACCGAGCATTTATGGGTCCTATATTTTTACTACTGGAAGTATCCTCGCGATGATTTGTTGACATGCATGCTTCCTCGCTCTAGCGCTTTGCTATACCCTGATGCGTTCTAAACACGTAGCACATACAAATATAACTATACAACATCGAGTGATGGTCGCGTTAACCCATCGAGCAAACGCGACGTGCCTCTTCGCTGTGGCGCATAATCCCTTTTTGGACCTCTTCTATAGAAGACGTTGTGAAAGCTAAATTGTTTCGCATACCATTCAAAAGCAGTTGTGAACGCTGCTCAGGCGCTTTCACTCACACAACTGAAGGCATAGGGTAAAGAGCGCGTTAATGTTGGGCCGCTTCGATAAGGGCGGGGAGGATCTCGTTGGTGATGGCCTGGATCTGGTACAGGCTCTCGATCCAGGGAATATCCTGCTCGCGTGCGCCACGCACCTCCGCAAGCTGGAGTATGCTCTCGTCTATCAATGTGCGGAAGTAGAGGAAGGCGCGCACAGCATCGGCTACGGGGACGTGCGAGCGCCCTGTGACCGTGCCATATTCGCGGCCCAACTGGATCGCTTCGCTGAGCAGGTCCTCCCGGTTGGGGTTATCATTGAGCGCGCGCAGGAGGAGATCCAGCAGGCGGCGCCCGAGCTGGCGGTAGCCTTCGCGCGCGTTCTCGTCGAAGTGCTGGTACCAGGGCAACGTCTCGACTGTCCCATCGGTAAAGGCGAAGCGTACTCGCCCCAGGACGCTCTGCACGAGCAGTTGCGCCGCAGGATTCGGCTTCGGCTCCGCCTCCTGGCGCAGACGGGCCTCGATATCCGAGCGCCGAAAGCGCCGGTGTCCACCACTCGTCCGGCGCGAGGGCAGTTCGTTGCGATCAGCCCACTGCCGCACCGTTGCGGGATGCATACCAAGCATGTCGGCTGCCTCGCGCAAACTCAGCCACTCTTCTCCCGGTTGAGATGATAACATAGCACCCTCCTGCTGTCGCCTCTGCCAATAAATGCCACAGTGTAGCTTGATTGTAAGGATTCCCTTACGTGTCGTCAAGTAGGGGCCTGCCTTGTCCATTTTTTTAATGAGCACATTGGTATGATACAATATAACCGTCGTTAAAAGTAGCAAGCGAGCCGTATATCATTATGCAAACACCACCCGAAGAACAACCGCAAGAGACAACCTCTTTGCTAGGCAGGAACCGCGATCTGGCGGTTCTCTATGCTATTGCCGGTTATCTCAATCACCAGATCGATGTCCACGAGGCGCTGCAGGAGGTGCTGGCGAAGGTGACGGAGATGCTTGGCCTGCGTACAGGCTGGGTCTGGCTACTGAATGAACAGGGTTCACCCTATCCTGCGGCTTCGCAGGCCCTTCCACCTTATCTCGCCGATCACCCCGAACGTATGACCGGCTCCTGCCTCTGCCTCGATACATTCTTGAGCGGCGGTATGGAGAAGGCAGCGAATATCGATGTGCTACGCTGCAGCCGCTTGAAAAACGCGGAGCGCGACAGCGATCCCTCCGCGCTGGGCCTGCGCTTCCATGCCAGCATACCGATCTACGCGGGCGATACACCGATCGGCGTCTTCAACGTCGCCAGCGAGGACTGGCGCGGGCTGCAGGTGGAAGAGCTCCAGCTGCTGCACATTATCAGCGACCAGATCGGCCTGGCGGTGCAGCGCGCGCGCCTCTCCGCCGATCACACGCGCGCGGCGGCTCGCCTGGCTACGATCGAGGAGCGCAACCGGCTGGCGCGCGAGATCCACGATACCCTGGCACAAGGGCTGGCGGCGATCACGCTGCAACTGGAGGCCGCCGATGCGCTGGCCGCGTCCCGCCCGCAGCGCGCTCACCTCGCCGTGCAGCGCGCCCTGAGCCTGGCACGCAACAACCTTGAGGAGGCACGCCGCTCGGTGATGGATCTGCGCGCCGCGCCCCTCCAGGGCTATACACTGCCCGAGGCGCTGGCGTTACTGTCAAATGGTGCAGATCATCACACGGAACAAACGCTCGTACGCTTTACATACAACCCCGAAACGAACTTTCCCACGCTGCCCGGTCGCGTCGAGACCAGCCTCTATCGCATCGCTCAGGAGGCCCTGACCAACGCGCTCAGGCACGCAAACGCACAATATATCGAGATGACGCTCACTGCAACCGAGCAAATAATCAACCTGGTGATCCAGGACGATGGCAATGGTTTCGATCCTGACACGGTAACTCAGACAAGCGGACACTTCGGTCTCACAGGCATGACAGAGCGGGCCAGACTCCTTAATGGCACGACCTGTATTCAAAGCGAGCCAGGAACTGGAACGCGTATCGATGTACGCGTTCCTTACTAATTGAGAGGCATTAAAATTTATGATTCGTATTCTGCTGGCTGACGATCATCCCATCGTGCGCGAAGGTCTGCGCGCGCTACTAGAGACCCAGAGCGACTTTGATGTGATCGCGGAATGTGCGAACGGCGAAGAGGCTCTGCGTCTGAACGCGACCCTGCGCCCAGATATGCTCCTGCTCGATCTTGAAATGCCGGTCCTCGATGGCGTGGAGACGATCCGTCGCCTGCGCCAGACCTCACACATTCCCCGCATTATCGTCTTTACGGCCTTCGATAACGATGAGCGCATCATTCACGCCATCCAGAGCGGCGCGGATGGCTACCTGCTGAAGGAGGCTCCTCGCGAGGATATCTTCAAGGCGATCCGCGTGACGATGGAGGGCGGCTCGCTCCTGCAGCCGATCGTGGCCTCCAAGTTGCTGCGCCACGTCGGACGCAGCCCAGCGCAGCAGACGAACCACATGCCCGTCGATGAGCTTACCGAGCGCGAACTCGAGGTGCTACGCCTGCTGGCACAGGGCATGCCCAATAAGGAGATCGCCACCCAACTGGTCATCAGCGAACGAACGGCGAAGTTCCATGTGAGCTCCATTATGGGGAAGTTGGGCGCGACCAATCGCACGGAGGCCGTGTCACTGGCCGCTCAACGTGGCCTGATCACACTCCGCTCTTGACCGAATAAGCATTCCTGTGTATATATACTCTTGTTGCGCTATTTGCCCCATCTTTTAATACTTTTTTAATATGCAAATGGCCTACTTGCACGTGTATACTAGGAGGGTTATCGCTCACTCATTTCTTCAATGAGGGACAGGCTATCTTATGATAACTGCTCGTCAGAGATTTTTGGGGTTTTCAGCTCTTTCGCCTGTTCTACACCCCGAAGCAGGTGAAGTGGTAAAATGGATATCCTGAGAGGGACAAAGCGTATAATCTGACAACCCTTCTAAAATAAGGAAACAGAGGAAGATAATAGCCGCAGCCAATGGAAAACGTGCGAACATATTTTCTTGACATGTCCACGCTGATCACGATTCTGGCGCGCCAGAAACGTAGTGGTATGCTACAGGCTGATTCCGTGCACATTCCCGGCATACGAGGGAACGTCCTCGTATCTTTAGTAATTGCCGATGGCGCGATCCAGTCTTGCCATATAATCCAGAAGCAGCAAAAAATTCTGGAAGGCGAACAGGCGTACTCCGCGCTTCTGGCATTACCGGCTCTCGAATGGCGATGGCAGCCTCTGGCCTCTCCGCCCGCGCCGTCGCCGGGTAGAGATCTGGTCGCTCCCTCCGGCTCTGCAAACAGAAATCCGCGACAGACAGTTGGCGCGCTGGATGGTTCCGTACTGCAACAGCTTTCGCGCAACCATCGCAGGGTGCTGTCTCTCTGCGATGGCACACGCTCCTTTGATAAGATCGCAACAATGCTATTTATGTCCCCCAGGGATCTCTCTATCTATATTCGAGACCTGGAGCAGTGGGGACTTATTCAGTTCCGTTAGTTCCAGGAATATCGTGGATACGAAAGAAAGTAGGTGTATATAGATGAGTCAACGCTTTTCAAGCACAGATACAGCCTCTACGACGGTTGAAATGGTAGAGCAGGACCTGCATAAAATGGGCAAAATGGACTGGTGGTACCGCTTTGCCGCGCCATCTGAACCGTCAAGCGCCGCACCATTTTCACAGCGAGAAGCCTACCGACGTGGGCGGCTAATCAGCCTGGCGCTCCTGCTGCAACTGGCTATCGTCATCCTGCTCCTGCCGACGGTCGGGCTATTTGTCAACCACGCGCTCATTCCCAATCTCGCCATCATGGTCGTCCTGCTCTCCATCGCGCTCCTGTTCAACCGCAGAGGACGCGTCATACCCGCCGGCATCCTCGCGGTGGTGGGCCTTGACCTATCGCTCATGCTCAACCTGGCAACCTATCCGACGTTGAGCTCATTCTTGCTTCCTATGCTTGACCTGCTAGCGCTCCCCGAGCTGTTTGCCGTCTCGCTCCTGCCTCCCGTGGCGGTCTTCTTCGATGCCCTGGCCCATATCAGTTTTATCGTCGCTTCCTTGACGTTTCTCTTTCCGAAGAGCGCCGAACTGCAGGCGCTGCTGCACACATCCGCATTGCAGGATGCGCTGGCCCGCCCCATCGTCATCCAGTTACTGGTCGCGGTCATCACCTACCTGTGGGTGAGGAGCGCGCTCCAGTCGATCGAGCGAGCAGACCGTGCAACCTCCATCGCGATCCTCGAACGCGAGATGGCGGAGCAGGGGATGCAGGTAACGGCTGAAAAGCAGCAATTGGAGGAGAGCATCCGCCAGATTCTCGCCGTCCATACGCGCGTTGCGAACGGAGACTACTCGGTGCGCGTCCCACTTACGCGGGGCAATGTGCTCTGGGAGATCGGCGGCTCGCTTAATAATCTGCTCAATCGTTTGCAGCGCTATCGACAGGGTACACTGATCACCGAGCAGACCAATCTCGCCATCAATCAGTTTCTCCAGGCACGCAGCCGCGCTCAAAACGGCTACGTTCCCTGGCAGCAGACCAACACACCTGTCGATGTGCTTGTCCAGCAACATAACGGTTTCGTTCAGTCGGCCCGGCTGGCCCAGGCGCTTGAGTCGCCGGACGCGCCGGCAATATCATAAACCACATACCTGAAAGGATTGATTCATGACTTCAACATCGCAACCCCAGGAGATGCCGCCCCAGGTCAGAATCCTCGACATGCTGCTCGGCATGATGAAGACTCAGGCCATTCACGAGGCTGTCCGCCTCAACCTCGCCGAACTGGTCAAGGACGGACCGAGAAGCGTGGCGGAGCTTGCCGAGGAGACGCAGACGCATCCTGTTTCGCTGCTCCGCCTGATGAGGACACTGGAGGGCCTGGGATTGTTCGCGGAGGTCGAAGAGGGAAAGTACGGGCAGTCACAGCTCTCGCATTTCCTGCGTCCCGGCGTCCCCGGTTCAATGTACGATGTAGCCAGCATTCACGGCGCACTATGGCAGTGGCGGCCCTGGGAGAATTTCAGCTATAGTTTGCAAACGGGCAAGACGGCCTTCGATCAGCTCTTCGGTATGTCACTCTTCGAGTATTTCGCCAGCCACCCAGGCGAAGGCGCGGGCTTTCAGCAGGCGATGGCGGGTTTTTCAAAGCAGGTGGATATCCCGCTGGCACAGGGCTATGATTACTCATCGTTCTCTACCATCGTCGATATCGGTGGTGGGTTTGGCGGCCTGCTCTCGACGATCCTGCGCACGCACCCACAGCTCTCGGGCATCCTGTTCGATCTGCCTCATGTCATCGACGCCGCGCACGAGCAGACCGCCGCTGCGGATATCGCTGAGCGCTGCCGACTCGTGGCCGGTGACGTATTTCAGGCGCGGGAGATTCCACAGGGGGCCGATGCCTATATTATGAAACAGATGATCAAGGACTGGAACGATGAGGCAGCGGTGCAGATCCTTACCAATTGCCGACGAGCGATGCGACCCGGCGGAAAAATCCTGGTCGCGGAGCAGCTCATCCTGCCCGGTCAGCACATGCTGCCGGCAAAGCTCATCGACCTTCAATTGATGGTCGTTCTGAGCGGTCAGGAGCGCACCGAGGCCGAGTACCGCGCCCTCTTCGAGAAGGCCGGCCTGACCCTGGCACGCGTCGTGCCAACCCACTCACCCTACAGCATTCTTGAGGGGATTGTTCAATAATAATCATTGCTTTGTAGAAGCCGTTGCCCGTTCGAGAAAAGTCAGGTAGGCCAGCGCCTCCTGCCGCGAATGGCCACACATCTCTTCGGAGGGCCGCAGAGCGCCGCACACCGCCGGGCGCTCCGGCCTGCCGAACAATTTGCAGCGATTATCATCCGTAAGCTGGACGCAGCGCACGCCCGCCGGCTTCCCATCAGGCATGCCGGGAATAGGCGACGAGATCGAGGGCGCGATACAACAGGCGCCACAGCCAGCTCTACATTCCATGCTCTCTCTTCACAATCTTTTTATCAGGTATTATATCCCTTTCGTGGGAACGAGCAATATCAGCGCCATTGCCCCTAACAGGAGCGCTGCCCCGAGGAGGCCGAGCGGGCCGAGTTCCTCGCGAAAGAGTATCCACGCGAGCATGGCGGCGGTCAGGGGCTCGAACAGGGTGACGATACTCACTACCGTTGCTGAGAGTGAGCGCATACCGATCTGGAAGAGGCCATACGCGAGTGCCGTGGGGACACAGCCCAGGTAGAGCAGAAGCAGCCAGTCACCTGCCGAATACACGATCACCAATCTGGTGGATGCAGCGAAGAGCAGGAGAAGCAGCGCTCCCGTCCCGAACGCCACGGTATTTATATGTAGGGGATGGTAGCGGCTGGTGAGCAGGTGTCCACAGAGGATGAAACCGGCGTAGCCGCAGGCCGAGAGGAACGCAAGGCATACCCCGAGGAGTGAGACGTTGCCCGCGCTCGAATGAGAACGAGCTGCGACCAGGAGGACTGTTCCGCCCAGAGCGCCTACCAGGGCCATGAGCGTTATCGGTGCCAGGCGCTCCCGCATCATAAAGGTGGTGAAGAGCGCGATGATCACTGGTGCGGCGCAGAGGGCGATCAGCGTGGAGACGGTCACGCCAGCATAAACGATGGCGGCACTATAACTGGTCTGGTACAGCGCCTGCAGACCTCCCATGAGCAGTATCACCCCTAGATCACGATACTTGAACTTGAAGAGGCGGCGACCGGGGAGTATCCAACTCGCGAGAAGAAAAAGAGAGGCCGCAATAGCCAGACGCCAGAAGGCCAACGACAGCGCATTCGTTGAGCTGTGCGCATAGAGGATTTGATTGGTAACGCCGACTGTGCCCCAGGAGACCGAGGCGCAGGCGACGAACAAAAAGCCACGGCGCGTTGTGTTATGAGAAAACATGAAACATCCTTTCCTCAGATGCAAATGTATAAACGAAGCAAACATGCAGAGATGGCAGGCTGAGAGCGCGCCAGGAAGACACGACCATCAATGGACGTGCGTGTTATGTTGAGGATGAAGCCGTTCTACCTGCCCTAAAGGGAGGCGACGGGAGGCGGGGGTAGAATAGAGTATGAATAGTAGCACGCGAGATCAACCACAGCGAGTACGTCCTTCCGTGTGAAAAAACTGAAAAATTTCATGTGTGTTCCTATTGTACCAGAGATGGTGCATGTTGCCAATCCCACAATGAGAGCAATCCAAACATTGTTCAGGATATGATATCATCATAGCACGTAATAGCACGTGGTTCTTGTCAGGCGGTTCTTTGTAGATTTGTATTGACGTAAGGCAGGTGCTGTATGATCAGGCTGCAAGGGGTGCAGAAACAGTCTCAGGAGGAGATATTCGCCCGGTATGGCTGGTGGAACAGTGGCAATCTCCTGCACGCGATCACGGCTGAGCGGTGTGATTATATCGAGTCCTGCGTGGACCGGGTTTTTGGGCGAGAGGCGCTGAGGCAGCAGGAGGTGCTGGAGGTTGGTTGTGGTGGTGGGCTGATCTGCGAGGAGCTGGTGCGGCGTGGTGCGCTCACGGTCGGCATTGATCCCTCCGAAGGCGCGTTGCGGGCGGCGCGCGATCACACACGGCGCAGTGGTCTGGGGCACAACGCATATTTCGAACAGGGCTATGCCGAGTCCCTGCCGTACGCCGATGGAAGCTTCTCGGTGATCGTTTGCCTGGATGTGTTGGAGCACGTGCAAGATCTGCATGCCACCATCCACGAGATCGCTCGTGTGCTGGCGCCCGGCGGCGTATTTATTTTCGATACCATCAACCGGACGATCTGGGCGCGCATCGCACTGATCTGGGTCGGCGAACGTTTCTTTCAGAGCAAGGGCCTGGTGCCGGGACTACACAGCTACTCCGGCTTCATCAAACCGGCTGAACTGCAAGCGGCCATCGTACAGAACGACCTCAAGGTACACGAGATGATCGGTTTTATGCCGAAGCTAAAGAAGGGACACCTGACGCTCGGTCCTGGCTGGTTTCGCGGCGTCTCCTACGTTGGATACGCAACGAAGGAGCGGTAGGGAAGAAGGGCGCGCGCGGGCAAGCTGACCGCGAACGTTGTTTCCCTATCTACGACACGCGTGGCGCACACCTATTTTTCCAGCCAGAAGCGCTTATCTTCCTTTGACATGTTGCTGCGTTCGATAGCCTCGGCGAAGCTCTGTTTCTGTGCTCCCTGTTGCGTGCGAGATGCCGCGCGCGTCTGGCGGCGGTTCATGCCCAGCGAGGGCTGGCTGCTGCCTAACAGGCTCCCGAACTGGTCGGCGCTGACCTGGAAGAAGGCGGCCAGGCGTTCGATCTGGCGCTGACCGAGGCTGACCAGTTCGATGGTGCCAGACTCGAATTTGTTCCACACGTCGACGCTCAGACGTAGACCCTGCGCGACCTCGACCTTGCTCATGCTACGGCTCTTGCGCAGTTCGCCCAGGCTGGCAGCCGCCAGTTGAGGCGCAAAGACGCGCTCCAGGGCGGTCTGGCAGGCGCGCTGTGTCAGCGCCGATAGTTCGGTATCTTGCTCTTCGTTTAGTCCGCTTCCGGCTGTAGCATGGTAGGCGGCGATAAAGTCGATCAATGCCGCCTGTTCCCCCGGATGATCGCGCAGCAGGCTGAGTTGTGTGCTGGTATCGTCGGCCTCTTTCGCCGCCAGCCATGCCATTTTTAATTGCTGCAATTCGGTGGTATTCATCTGTTTACGCCTTTCTTAACCCCTACTGTTGTTGTACTACCGATGTGGTGGGTGTATATGGTGTATGTCGTTCTTTATTAATGCATTCGCGCAAGTAGGCGCGGGAGCGCTCGTAACGCAGGCGCACGGTGCGCTCGGTACGTTTACAGACCTCCGCGATATCGTCCCACTTCATGCCCTCGATGGCCCGCAGGAGCATGATCGTACGGTCCAGCGGATCTTGCAGGTAGGTCAGGATACGCATGCTTTCATCCTCGGCATGCAGTTCTTCATACTGATCCTCTGGATCGGCCACATCGGCTACCTGCGTTCCCTCATCATCGGGCGAGGCCGGTCGCAGCGGCTCAACCAGGGCGCGCGGCACATGCTGTGGGCGTCCGGATGGGCGTCCCTCCGCGTCGCGTCGATAGTATAATCCCTCCTGACGCAATACGCGATTGAACTCGTCGATGCAGAGACAGCGAAGATAGTGGACGAAGTTCTGTGTCATAAACAGCTCGTCGGGATTCTGGGCTTCGCGCAGCAGGTGTTCGCTCATGTTGGCGATCGCCTCCTCGCGCAACTCAGGACGGTGACGCAGGCCCTGCGAATGGCGCTGAAAGGCCGGTGCACAGCGATACAGCAGCACGGTAGAGAGTCGGCGAGCACCGTCCGGGTTCCCCTGCACCTTCAACCGTCGAATATTTATGACAAGTTCTATCTCACTGATCTCGTATCGCCCCTCGGGTGTCCGACGACGCAGTTGCTCATCGAGCGTAGGATCACTCAGGTCGATCATATAACCCCCCAAAAGTAGTACTGGCTTCGGTGGTTTGCGCTTTTGTGGCTCCTGCTACTCTATTCTTCCGGCCCACAGAAAAGCGGAAACAGTCTATTGTCATCCTGGAATATAGCATAGCAGAAAAGCGGGAGGGAGGGAAGCATATTACGGCGTCGGAGTGAAAGGGAGTGAGAAGTGGAAGGTAGAGCCCTGACCCAGTACGCTCTCGACCCAGACGCGCCCATTGTGCATCGCGATAATCTCCTTCACGATAGGGAGTCCCAGGCCCGTGCCTTGAATGTAGCGCGAGGAAGTCGACTCGACGCGATAGAACGGTGTGAATAGTTTCTCAAGGGCGGCGGCTGGAATACCTGTGCCGTGATCCTGTACCTGCACGTGGACGCTCTGCTCCTCTAGCTGGCTTTTCACCAGGAGCGTGCCGCCATTGGGCGAATATTTGACCGCGTTCGAGAGCAAGTTAACCATCACTTGCGCCAGCTTATCCTCATCTCCCTGTAACGGAGGAACCTGCTCGTTTAGTTGGAGTGATAATGTATGTTTCTGTGTGGTTGCCTGTGCGCGCGCGCTGGCCTCGCGCAGAATTGCATTTAAATTCACCGTTTTCACGTTCAGGCTCATGTGGCCTGCTCGCATCCGTTCCAGGTCCAGAAACTCGCTGACAATGCGATTGAGTCGTTTCGCGTCGCTAAAGATATCGGTGGCAAAATCTTTGATCTCCTCCATGCTCCAATCACGGCGACAGATGAGCTCACTGAACCCCTGTATTCCAGCCAGAGGGGTACGTATCTCGTGGCCTATAATCGACATGAAGTTGCGCTGCATCGTGCTTGCCTGCTCCAATTGTTCATTGGCGTGCTGTAGCGCGTTGAGCAGGTGGCGCGACTGCTTTTCGCGGTGCTCTCGTTCGATGGCCAGCACGCTGAATTTGGTCATGGCCTCGATCAAAGCCATTTCTTCGGAGCTGTAGGAGTGCTCCAACTTCTCGACATCGGCGTACAGAACGCCGACCAGATTCCTATCGGCCAGCACAGGTACAGCCAGCAGAGCCCGTACACCGTAGAGGTCCGATGTGTTCTGCAAAGGCGGCTCCAGACTTTCCAGAAAGAGCGTCTCGTTGGTACGGAGACGTGAGTTGATAGCTGGACCAAGTAGCCGATCGAGCAGGGGACTGAGAGAGAGGGAGATGCTGTTGAACCAGTGCTCTTCCCGATGCTGCGAGAAGCCGGTAGCTATTACCGGATAGATCAGAGAAGTCTGGGTTTCGATCGCAGCGACGCCCACGTGTTTGCAGGTGAGCACATTGGATATAAGCCTGGCGATCGTCTGTTCGACTAACTCGATATTGGAAGTGGTATTTATTCCATCGATCTGTGATGGCTGCATCAATGCCTCTGCCATCGCAATAAGCGCGTGCAGGGCCTCACGCAGGCGGCGTTCGTTTCTGCGCCGCTCTGTCACGTCATGGCTGATGGCAACTACTCCAATAATATTTCCGTCCTGGTCACGAATAGGGGCACCGCTCGTGCTTAGCTGTACCTGCCGTCCATCAGGGGTATCGAAGATCACATCGATCGCGTCGGAGCCTGTGATAACCTCTCCTTGCAAAAGGCGATAGACGGGCCAGCGCTCAGTAGGGAGCAGTTGTCCATGTTCATCGCGCACGTGGAAGTCGGCGGCGCTTTCGTAGATGGGCTGCGCCATATAGCTGGCCGTGTCGCCCGCAAAGTACATCTCATGGCCCGCCTGATTGATTTGAAGAAGACGGCCATTGCTATCGTAGACAGAGATCACGTCGGTCATCGACTCAAAGATGGCTTCCAACTGGCTGGCGTGCCTTGCCGCGACGAGGCGGGCCTGTTTTTCAGCCTGGTAAAGCAATGCGTGGTCGATGGCATGCGCGATGCGGTCGGCGACGCGCTGGAAAAGCTGGAGATCGTGTTCAGTGAAGAGATGCGTGTGTTTCATTCCGACATGGATGACGCCGATGACTCTGTTATCGACGATCATAGGCGCTCCCATCAGGGAGCGAACATTCTCACGAAGAATTGGACTCACGATCTCTACCGTCGAGATATCGTGGACGATCATGGGCCTACGCTCGGCAGCGATGCGGCCTGCGAAGCCCCTTCCAATCGGGATATACATCTCCTGTTCGATCTCTTCTTCCAGCCCCTTCGCGGCGCGAACAACCAGGTTCTTTCCGTCTTCTGTCAGAAGGAGGATGGCGATCGTATCGGCGACCATGATCTCGCTGATGCGGCTGAGTACCTCACGGAAGAGATCGTCGAGTGTCAGGTGCGATAGAGCGGTATCAGTGATGATCTGGAGAATCTGCAATTGTTTGCTCACCTCCTGATATTGTTGCTCCAACTGGCGAATTTTACGCTCGGCCTCCTCCTGGTTCTTTGGTGAGAAAATACCTGGCGCGGGAGTGTAGATCCTCCGAGAGGCGTTTTTCTGGGATGGATGCTTTCTACGCCGATTGTATGTCATCAGGTCCTCCTCTGGATACTCCCCATCAAACCCCTGTCATGGTAGGGATTGATCTGCCTATCTTAGTATAGAGAGGTGGCAATAACTTGAACGATGAATGCGTAGCCGAAGAAATTATGGACAGAGCAGTGTACAATATGATAAAGGTTAGCCTGTCTGCATATAAAATGCCGGATAAGTTATTTGCTACGGCGTCCCACTTTCTCCGTATAAAGACTTGCTGGCCTGAAAAAGAAATTGTCTCCACCTGTCTTTGTATGACGTGATAGGAGACAAGGAGGGAAGTATATAGATGACGCAAAATCCAACACCAGAGATACTCAAGCCGGAGGAAGCACGGAAGCAGGGCAGGGTTCAGGACAGCGCCCTCCAGGAGGGCTCTTCTAATGCCAGTGGGGCCGTACAGGAGAGGATGCAGCCGCGCTACCCCGAGTGGCCTACTTCGAAGCGCGGCCCTATGTCAACACCTTCACCGCCAGGAACGAGGCCGATCAACGCTATGCGCAGCGAACAGGTCGCCGAGGTTGGTTACAACCAGGAGACCGGCGAACCGGGTACGCAGAGTCCTTTCCGTTCCATGCCTGACGAGGCCTTAACAGGCCAGACCTCCTTTGACCAGGCGGAGACGGCCCAGGAAGCACTGCGGAAACGTAAAGAGCGGCTGTGATAGACGTTCTATAAAAAATAATGGTAGAAGTAACTGTTCAGGTCCTCCTCCAGGTGTGGGGTGCAGGGGCAGCCACTCCTGCCCCCCAAATCATACACCCTTCCGAAAACGACCGTTTCATGCAGGCTGGTCCCTCTGTGCAGCCCCTCCGCCTCGAAATCTCCTCAAGTGCCTTCGCTCCTGCATTCAACGGTTTTTAACAACGCTATTTGCGCAATTCCCTCTTTTCAGTAAGGGGAATAGTGCAGCGTAAAGCGACAAAATTCAGGTATATTTTCATACGAACGTAGCCATTTTTGGCTATGTATCAAAGTGTTTCATAGTAATTCTCCGTGTGTGATGCTATGATGCGTTTGTTCCCAATTTCGCATATATGTCAGACGATATATCGTCGTGTCCGTTTTCTGGATGCATATAAATTGTGGAGCGACTGTTTGCGGGGGTCTGGAAGTAGTACATCGAAAGAGGATACATTGCAAACACATCTACACATCTGGAAGACCTTCCAGAAACACAACGTCGCAGAACTTGTGATCAAGGCAGGCATAGTGGCTGCCCTGGCGCTGCTCACTATCGTCGTCACATTGAGCGTTAATTTAAAAGGCGTGCAGGCCAGTGCCAGTTGCCCTAAGGGTGATCGTGTACACGTTGTTGCCAGTGGCGATACGCTTGGCAGCATCGCGGCCCATTATGGGACAAGCTGGTCGAAGCTGGCCGCGCACAACCATATCGCCAATCCTAACGTGATATATCACAACCAGGTTATTTGTGTTCCTGGTGGCCGCTCGCTGGGCGGAGGTACTCATACGGCGCAGGTAAGCGCATATTCCGCGACCATATCTACTAAGGGGTCGGTAGCGGTTGGGTATAGCAATCCCTTCCCATATCCGGCCTGCACATGGTGGGCAGACCAGCGTTACCACCAGATACATGGTGTCTATGTGCCGTGGCGCACCAACGCTATGGCGTGGCAGTGGACCGCCCGCGCGTACCAATTTGGCTGGCAGGTCTCCTCACGAGCATCGGTAGGTGCCATCGTGGATATGCAGCCCTGGGTTCAGGGAGCGTACGGTGCTGGACACGTTGCGGTCGTGGAGCGTGTTCTCAGCAATGGGACGGCGATTGCCAGCTCGATGAGCTGGGGGGCCAATCCATATGCTGTGGTGTACATTCAGGTCCGGCCCGGTGCTGGTATCATGTTCATTCGTCAGTGATGTGAGTCCCTCGCTTATGCGGCAGCGAGGATAGTGATCGGTTGAGAACAGACCCCATGCACCCGTAAGACCGGGTGCCGCACGTCTCTCATATGGGACGTGCGGCCCCTTTGCGTTTTCTCCGCTCGGCAGGCCTGGCATCGGCCTTGACACTACGGTTTATTTATGGTACCCTCACGGTGTCGGTTAAGCCTGCCAGAGCGTTGGTTTCTTACTTTTCTAAATCCTCTAAAGGCAGTGGGCGCGCCTGCGA
>DAOTTD010000269.1:0-5989 GCA_034438015.1 Ktedonobacteraceae bacterium
TCCTCGACGCACTGATCCCTTTGATTTCCGGTTTTTCCCTCTTCTTTTAATTTAATTGTCGCGGATAGCTGCAAGCTGGTCCCTACCCCGATCAGAGAATTGTTCAAAAAATGTGTCGGTGAGAGAACCATCCGGTTGCCCGAGCCGGATGGAGGCAAGCCCCATCCCTACTGAAGAGGTACAGGGATGTGAATAATAAAACCTTTTTGCAAGCAGATAGGAGCAGGAACATGAGCACAGAAACAGCATTAGTCGTCATTGACGTACAAAAAGGACTGATGGAAGAGGCATACCAGCGCGATGAGATCTTGAGTCGCATCGATACGCTACTCGCCAGGGCACGCGCATCCCAGGCCCCGGTCATCTACGTGCAGCACGATGGACCCAGGGGGCACGGACTGGAGGTCGGCACCGACGCGTGGCAGATCCACCCGGCGATCGCTCCGCAGAACGGCGAGCCAATCGTCAACAAGCGGGCCTCGGACGCGTTCTACGATACGACGCTCAAGCAAGAACTGGACAGGCGCGGCATTCGGCACCTCGTCGTGGTCGGAGGGCAGACTGAATACTGCGTCGATACTACCGTGCGACGCGCCACTACTTGCGGCTATGATGTAACCTTAGTAAGTGACGCGCACACAACCTACGACTGCGAATCGCTGACCGCTCCGCAGATCATCGCGCACACCAACGAGATGCTGGATGGCTTCCAGACCGATACTTGCGCTATTATAGTAAAGCCAACCAGCGAGATTACATTCTAACAGGAAATAACATTCAGTAGGGATGGGGCTTGCCCCCATCCTGTTTCCCAGAACGCGGCTCCCGCGCTCGTTCGTGCGCCCCCAGCAGGATGGGGGCAAGCCCCTACTGCTGGGAGCGCGACCTGAACAGGTATAACAGGAAAACGAGAAAGAGAGAGGAGTAGTACACATGCCAGAACAGATCACAAAAGCCGCCTTGCTCACCAAAGTCTCCAACGGCTACAACGCGTTTGAGCACCTGCTGGCCCCACTGACTCAGGAGCAGATGCTCGCGCCCGAACTGAACGACAATTGGTCCGTCAAAGACAACATCGCCCATATCACGTCGTGGCATCGCCGCCTCCTTGAATTGCTCCAGGCCGCTGAGCTGAGAAGACCACCCGCGAAGTTACCCGGCCTCCAGGATGATGTGAACGTGGACCAGATTAACGCCTACTTCTACCAGGAGAACAAGGTCCTTACACTGGACGTCGTATTGCAGCAGTTCCGCACGTCGTATATCCAGGCCGTAGCAGCGATCCAGGCACTGAGTGATGAGGAGCTTACCTCCACGCAGCTTTTCGATTGGATGGAGGATACGCCGCTCTGGCAAGTAGTGGAGGACAATACCTACGATCACTACCGGGAGCATACGGAGATCATCCAGGCGTGGCTAGAGCGCTCGCACGCCTCCCAGGAAGAGCGCCCATGACGCTACATCTCTCACGCGAGGAGGCGCGTCGTTTTCTGATCACCTATCACTTCCGACAGACCGACCTTCCAGGCGTCTTCGCGCACCTGAGGACCGTGCAATACGATCCCCTCAATCCCGTCGGACGCAATCCGGACCTGGTCTTTCAGGCGCGCATCCCCGGCTATCGCGTCGATGACTGGAAGCAGGCGGCCTATAGCGATCGCCTTATCTACGACTCCTGGGATAAACAGGCCTGCCTCGTGCCTGCGAGCGACTGGCCCATGCGTGCCTGTCTGCGCGAGATGTACCGTCCCTATCACGACCGCGAGATCCTGACAACGGAGGCGGGGGCAGCAACCGCGCAGGCGATCCTGGCCGCCATCGACGAGCAGGGACCGCTCTCCTCGCAAGACTTTGAAGATCGCGAACGTTACAGGGACGACTCGTGGTACGGTCTGACGCGCACCAACCGCGTCCTGCGCGCGCTCTGGGTCTGCGGAGACATCCTGACACACCACCGCAAAAGCGGTCGTCATTACTACGACCGTCCCTCGCGCGTCATCCCGCCCGAATACTACACTATGCCGCCCCTGCTGGACAAAGACGCCTATCATCGCTGGATTCTCTTCCGACGCTACCAGGCCGTGGGACTGCTGCGCCCGAACGCTGAGGCCGCCATCTGGAGCGCCTGCGGGGATAGCGCCGTTCGCAAGCAAGCTACCGCTCAACTGATCGAGGATGGCACATTAACCCCTGTCCGCGTTGGTGAAAATGGCTGGCAATACTACATGCCCGGCAGCGCGCTTCCCCTGCTTGACGCGAAACTTCCCGCGCCGCGCGTCATCTTCCTCGGCCCGCTCGACAGTATTCTCTGGGACCGCAAAGCCCTCCTCCAGCTCTTCGACTTCGACTACGCCTGGGAGGTCTACAAGCCCGCCGAGCAGCGCCGCTGGGGCTACTACGTCCTCCCCATCTTCTACGGCGACCGCTTCATCGCGCGCCTGGACTCCCGCCTGGACAAAGGCGTATGGAACATCCTGCGCTGGTGGTGGGAGGCAGACGTCGTGCCAGGCGTTGAGATGCTGGACGCGTTGCGCTTAGCGGCCAGAGATTTCTTGCGCTACCTGTGTGCAAACGATGTGCGAGTGGATGAGAGTGTGGAGGTGGCAGCGCGGACCGCGATATTGGGTGCAACCGTGTAGAGGGATCGAAATGGTCCCTCTATTATGTTTATCTTGTAGCATCTCCAAATCATAGTTACTGTTCCTAAAAATACTCCTTTGCAATTTTTATCATCCTTAGTGAGTAAATTTTGTATGATCTTATCTTCCCATAACACCTCTCGTAATCTGTCCAGATTCTGGCTAGACCTGCATTTCATTCCACCTGATCGTCTTAAGAACAGAATAGGTAATTACGAATTGTCAGATCTATCGATGAGGTGTGACGTGAAATCTAAAAAAGAGTGGGACGCGAATCTGCCTGACACCAGCCAGTGGCTTCCAAGAGATGCCGCTACTGAAACATTTGCCGAGGCATTTTATAAACGTTGCCAGCACATAGAACGAACTATTTTACTTCGTTCACAATATGAGCGTAGCATGGCTATAGATGCTTTTGATTCTGGCACTGGATTGGAAGATATTATACGGGAGGAACTTAGTAATGTATGCCCGCATCGATATTCTGTTAAGGCGGGTACGATAGATGACAGAAATGGGCGTACTGCTGGTGATTTTGAAGTGGCTATAATTAACGATATCTGGTTCCCAACTATCAAGGCCGGAGCGACATCAGCTTCAAGGAAAGTGCATTTTCCAATTGAGTCGGTATATGCTGTGCTAGAAGTGAAGCAGACTCTTAACTATAACACTCTGGATGCAGCAATGGAGAAGCTAGTGAAATGCCATCGTTTGTATCGTCCATCAACAGAAGCTGGCAGAATTGTAGAGAACAGAAAACTCAATGATTGTCCACATAAGACAACCAATCCATTGTTCTCTGCTATAATAGCTCCCAACATCGAGCCAGGCATAAGCATAGAGAGCCTGATCGATAGGTTTTTTGCAATTAGTAAGACGCTAAAGAGAAAAGAACTGGTGCGTGCTATATGTGTACTGGGACAGGGGACAGTGAGCTGGGGATTTCGTGAAAGCCCTACTTCAATCAAACCCGCATTATTTATGAGTGACCTGGACGTGCCTATTGTACCTGTGTATTATCGTGCAGCAGAAGGACGGTGCGCTTTTTACCAATTGGCTGTCATTTTGCTAACGCATCTATACAATACTATCTTGGGAGCAGAGGATATTCATGCGCATTATGGATCTAAAGATTTGAGTATATCTAGTCCGGCTGATCCTGCGATCAGGCTAGATCCTGATCTGGAGTAGAATTCATTGGAGGAACACGAGCAGAAAAACGTGTTCCTCCAATGGACTGGTATCTACCTTTAAGTGCTTGTACTCATAAGCTCCCTACTTCGGGATCATCCACGTGAAGAGATACTGCTGACCCATCACCAGCAGGCCCAGGAGCACCGCCAGAACGAGACTGTGTATGAAGGTGCGCCGGATAATCAGGCCCTCCTTGCCGACCAGAGTCGTCGTCGACACGCCGGTCGTGACGTTCTGTGGCGAGATCATCTTACTCATCACCGCGCCCGACGAGTTCGTCGCCGCCATCAGGACCGGGCTGAGGTTAAGCTGCCTTGCGGCCACAACTTGCAGGTTGCCAAAGAGCGCGTTGCTCGACGTGTCGCTGCCACTCAGGAAGCAGGCGATCCAGCCCAGGAAGACCGAGAAGAAGGGGAAGATCGCTCCCACCTTGGAGATCGCCAGGCCCACCGTATAGGCTATGCCGGAGTAGTTGTACAGGTACGCCAGGCCGATGATCAGCATAACAGTCAGAATGGCCTTGCGCAACTGCCGCCACGTATCTCCAAGCGCCTGGAGCAGGATCATTGGGCTGGCACCTACCGCGATGAAGACCAGCGCCGTTATCAGCACCGCGACCAGGATAGCCGTTCCCGTGCCGAGTGGCTGGAAGGTATAGACGGCGGCATAGGGCTTGTTATACAGCGTCAGGAAGACCTGGTTGTTCAGTCCAGGCCACTTGATCAGTTGCTGCCCCAGAGTCGGGATTTTGAGGTAGGTCCAGGCGATGACGATTGCGCTTACCAGGAGCCAGGGGAACCAGGCGAGAACCGCTTCAGTAGCGCTGGGCCTGGCGCCATGATCCGGATTCGTTTCCTCCGGTATTGGCACCCTCTGTTCACCGATAGCCGAGCCGCCAGTGGCCGTAGCCGGAACCTCCGCCGCGAAGGTAGCGCGATAATCCTCAAGATCGCGCGGACGCCAGAACTGCACAAAGATGATGACGCAGATCAGCGAGACCAGGGACGCCAGCACGTCAGGAAGCTGTATGCTCACGAAATTAGAGACAGCGAACTGCGTGACTGCGAAGGATATGCCCGCAACCAGCGCCACTGGCCAGACCGTGCGCAGACTGCGGAAGCCCGCATAGAAGACCATCGCATAGAACGGCAGGATCAATGCAAAGAAGGGCAACTGGCGCCCGATCATCGCGCCCAGCAGCGTATCCTTCAGGCCCGTCACGCTCGCCAGCGTTACAATAGGAGCGCCCAACGCGCCGAAGGCCACCGGCGTCGTGTTAAAAATAAGGGTGATGGTGACGGCTTCGATGACCGGAAAACCAAGGGCGATCAGCAGCGCGCTCCCGATGGCGACGGGTGTGCCGAAGCCAGCGACGCCTTCCATCAGTGCGCCGAAGCTAAAGCCGATGATCAGCATAAGAATGCGCTTGTCCGGTGGCACGTTGTAGATCATCCAACGTCGGAACAGCTCGAACTTGCCGGAGCGCACCGCGATGTTGTAGAGCCACATCGCGTTCCAGACGATCCACATCACCGGCAGGAGCGCAAAAATGATTCCGTTCAGGGTGGAGGACGCTGCAATACTGACCGGTGTGCCCCACACGAATATCGCGATCAGCAGCGCGATCACCAGCCCAGCGAGCGCCGCCTGCCACGCGGGCCGCCGCACGACACCGAGCAATACAAGAACGACGATGATGGGAATGAAGCCGACGAGAAAGGAAAGAAAGAGGTTGTCTGCGACGGGAACGAGTATCTGGTGGAACATCGACGTTACCTCCATATGTATAGATATACATTCACTACTCTGGTACGTTCCACGAGGGCATCTTGCCTGAAAAATACACTCATCCTTGAGCATTATTCTACAAAAACAACAAATACAGGCTCTTTCGTTGATACGTGCTTTACCACTACCTCCTTTCCCAGGCCCGTTACACAAGTACGATACTCGAATGCTACTTCAGGTAGGCGTTTAATTTAGTTAAATCTTGACATACTGCTGTATATTTTGTCAATCTTGCAGGCAGGGAATTTTCGGTAGTGACCCTGTTAAGAGGTGGTAGGAACACGGGAGGTCAACACTTCCAGGAACGACCAGAGATGGTCCGTCAGCCCCAGAGCCATGGCCGGAGACTGCTGTCGATACCGACGCAC
>DAOTTD010000270.1:0-20559 GCA_034438015.1 Ktedonobacteraceae bacterium
CGCAAAAGATGATAAAAGATGCAGAGAAAATGTATGCGTCGGAGTATGCCTGTTTTACATCTTAAACAAAGACGTGCTGCGAAAAATTAGTGTCGAGATGCGGAAAATTAATTCTACAAACAACACTATCCGTGTCACTGATCTGAGGAAACTGACTCTCCACAAGGAGCCCCCTGATTTCCTCACCACCCACATCCAGAAGCTTGAGGAACACCTGAAGTGGCAGGCCGAGCACATCAGCAAGCTCGAGCGGCGCGTACAGGAGCTAGAGCGCCGCTTCCCGCAAACCGTCACGCGGCCTCTTACTCCGATCCCCCCCAGACCTATCGTCCTAGAAAAGCTTGACGTTCGAGAGGAGCCGCGTAGCAACGATACGGCGCTCCTGCGGGACTCCTTGCAGTGGCACCAACAGCAGGCAGAACAGGGTCGGCAGCTCCCAACGTGGGCACGACTCCCTGCTTGGGGTGTTCGTGGACAGGTTGAGGAGAGGGACCAGAGGCCGCTCCTTCCGCAACAACAAGAGCGCCACTCCGGAGAGTAGCGCTGATCCGTTGTGGGATTATGATGATCATGTTATGGCTTATCCTTCTGCTCTAAGAGGTTGTACGTTTCCAGATCAGTGATCTTGCTGAAGAGCGTCTATGACCTGCACAGTTAACAGACTGGCAGAGAGCGCCTCGTCTGCCGGCGTTGGGGTGTCTCCCTCTTCTTTCTTGTCTATTGGTTGCTCGCTCATGGCATCTCGCCTTCATCTACTCTGGTCGGCTGCCATCCTTTCGGAAAAGGATCTTCTCCTGCTGGCAATGGCTCAACGCCTGCTGACTTCACAAGAAAGCGCGTTAACGCTTCTACATCGCTGCGCCCCAGCTGCTTGCGCTGACCATCTGGAAACAGCAGGATCAGGCGTCCGCCGTCAAGCGTTGCTTCAAGTGTCGGTGTGTGTAGAGTGGTTATCTCCATCCAGTTCTCTGGTTTGAGTGCTTCCATGAAATCATCGGATGTCATCTGCTCAAATGGATCGTCCATTGTTCCTCGCTCTTTCTCTCCGGCGCTGCCCCGAAGAGTAGCGCCGTCAGTTCTGGCATTATTATTATAAGCGTGAAGCTTACTGCTCATGCAGGCGCTACTTACGCTGTCCGGGGGGCTACAATGCTTCGAGCCATGCCGTGCAGGAGTCACACAGTTCGCCAGGCTCGTCAACGTGCGCGCTGCAATCGGGCGTCACACACTCGAAGTCCTCATCCCCGTTGGCAAGGTCGATCACCTGTTCCTCGTTGGCGCAGAGATACTTCTCGCCATTGGCGTTGTCGATGTACGCACGAAACGCACCAGTCGTGTTCTGTCCAGGCTGAGCAGTCACATCGGTAGAGTCCCAACTGGCAATCTCTGCCTCTGCCTCTTCTAGCGTGGTAACAAGCATGGCGTCTAAGAAGGCGTCAATACGCTGCTTGATCGATTCGTCGGGTAGAACTTGGTCTGGAATAGACATATCCTCTGCCTTTCTTGTTCAAGAGGCGCCGCATGGGAGAATTGACATGCAACGCCTCGGTGTTACTGTCTTCGAGAGAACCATTCTCTCGCGCCTGCACACCCCCACGAGAGATGTGCAGAAACGAAGAACGCTCTATCCTTCCCAGGGTGTGACTTTGCTCACCACCTGACTGGCCAGCACCTCTACCGGCCAAGCGGTCTTACTGTCAACGGCAATGTAGACGAGGCCCTGCGCTGCCCTGTACGACCAGAGCACCGTGCCACTGGTGGCAGGCGTCGTGACCTTTGAGCCGAGAGGATAGTCGCCGGCGACGTACGGCCCGTAGACCCTCTCGCAGTGATGTCTGATGTCGGGGTCCAAATGCTCTAACCCTGCCATGTTCGCTCTCACTTTCTTTGCGTGTTCCTGGCAGAAGACGATCGGCTCCTCTTCGACGGGAACGATTGCGACCGATGCACGTACGCAGCCTTTGACCTCGCATCGGTCTGGTAGCAACGCGCTATAGTGACACTTGCAGGGGCAGTCATCGACATAGCCACTGTGACCACACGCTTGACATTTCGCCATCTGCTTGCTCCTTTCAAAAATGCGGAAACGCGCGTTTCCCTGAAATTTACTCCTCAATGACGGGTGGCTCATACTGGATCTCTGGCCGTCCTGCTGATATGTGCGCACGCTCACCATAGCGTAACCCGCGCCGGTAGGCCGCGCTAGTATGGACGGGATACTCTGGCTGGCCGACCAGGGGACAGCCACGCCTAAAACCATCCATGAATTCGGCTCGCTCTTGTGGCGTGTAGTCCGGTGTGGTGATGCCTACGGCGTCGGTGACTTTTCTGAAGATGCCCATATCAGTGTCCTTTCCTATGCGTAATGACCGCTACACTTCCCGACACAATATCTACAATTCTTGAAGGCGGCAGGTAATAGTTGCCACATTCGCTGCAATACACTCTGCCTGAAAGAGTGGCGAGACGATGCTGCTCCTGTACAACGCCATCCATAAAGTCGGACCATTGATTCTCTAGTCCTTCCGCCTCTATGACTTCATGAAGACTCTCAGGTTTGATGTTGTAGTTGTCGATCTTCGCCGCTTCCTGCGCGAATATTCGGCCCTTCTCTTCTGCGCCTGGCTCGCGGCTCAATGCCCCCCGGATCGCGTCAATGAGTCCCATTTCGCTCTCGCCTTTCCCTACCTACCACGGCGATAGAACGTCCACGGTCGGTCAGGCTCATCCATGCCTGGTACATCCAATCCATAACCCTTCGCTCTCATGTCATCGATCACCCAGTTCAGTTCTTTGCCGCTTTGCTCTATCTCTGCAAGCGTTGGGAATTCCTGACCATCGACAATTCTGCGTGCTTGTCTGTGGCGCTCGACCATTCCAGCATTCACCACATCGAGCTCAGAGGTATTCATCGTTTTGGGGTGCGCGTCATCGTATGGCAACCCTACATCTTTCGGCTGTGCCTGCTCATCATCATTGCCACCGAAGATCCTGCTGAGTATGCCCGTGACTGTTTGTCCCTTTCCTTGTGGTTAGTCTTTATCAATAAAGTAGAACGTTTGGTTTTCCCTATCCCTGTGTGGAACAAAGCCTTTGCCCCACATCTTTTTTGCCAATTCATCGGCGGCATCAGGGTTGCCACTGTCGCGCAGCGTGTTGTACTCCTGATCCGCCTGTTCGATCTCGTCTAACGTGGTCGAACCACCGAAGTTGATTTCAACTCCGAAAAGTCTCATGATCGGTGTCCTTTCCTCTCAACGCCGATTTCGGCCCGGTACCCACTGCTGCCCATGCAGCACGTAGCCATTGTCAAACAGGCGGTTGCCTGCCTCCCACTGAGCTTGTGAATCGCCTGACGCTTTTGCTTGTTCCCATGCCTTCGTTGCCTCTTGCCGGTCCTCATTGCTGAGAATAGGCGGTGTCGTGTCCACAATGGTGACATCGACGCCGAACAGATTAAACCCTAATTTCATGACGTGTGTCCATACTTTCGGGTGCTTCGTATGGATTGCTCTTGCTCCAGGAACTGATCGCGCTGTTCAACCAGAGGTGCATAGTCCTGCTTGCGTTGGTTGTGCACAATTGCACGGACGATCTGATTATGCGTCGTGATGCAGTCCTTGTTGGCCTGATACAGTTCCTGTACGAGCTCACGCGGTGTTTTGTCCTTTGCCATGTGATTATCCTTTCTTGCTACCAGAGATGCCAGCCGCGCGACTTGCGCTCGTGCTCATACGCCGCCTGCTCGTAGCTCTCCGTGATGTGGTCGTCTACAATGTCGCTGTTCAGGTACTTATGCGGATTGAGTCCGTTCGCTTGCGCAATGCGCTCAATGGTCGCTTGATCAAGACTGCCTGGATCAACGCCTTGGCGGTACGCCTCCTGTCCTATCGCGGTCCCCAGGTCGCTGCTCCGTTTGTAGTCCACCACCGCATCCACCATTTCTTCCGCGGTGCCTTTTGCTCTGCTCAACCAACCCATGATGTGATGTCCTTTCGTTGTGTATCGCGCTACAACCAACGCCTCGCGGTCGTAGCGATACACAAGGCCATTGATATCCTTGATCTCGACTTTGTGATAGCGTGGCTGACAGAGGTAGTCAGCCGCCGCCTCTTCGTGATAATACTCGTCTGTATCGCTGTCGTACTCGATACCCTTGATGCCGCGCTCGCCGTGTACCAGCATTGTGCCAGGTGCCACGGATTCGAGAGTTGGCGTTGATTCGAATAATCCAAACATGTGACCTCCATTTTGACGCGCTACGGTTTCCGCTACTCCTCTTCCCAGGGATCTTCCTCATCGGGAATCCCCAGGCGAAAGTTCCTGACGTGGCGAAACAGTCGTGCAGTCAACTCTTGCATCTCAGGAGAGTTCACATCCACGTGTGGGATTGACCCCCCGTTGGCAGACGCTTGAAGTTGTGCCTGCGTGAAAGGAGAGACACTCCCGGAACATCTCACTTCTTGATCCTGCTGTTCGACCAGTTGATCAAACTCGTCGGGTCGGTCTCTGCCCAACCATTTCATACGAGGGGTCCTTTCTTTGCTCGCTTCTTACGCACTCTTTCGACGCGCTACAAGGTCTGTCTTTCCATTGCCAGGCCAAGCTTGCACTCCGGCTGACCGCTTCAAACGGATCTGGCACCATGTCCCCTTATTTGGGGGCAGCCGAGATCTTTGCGGTCTTGCGCGACCGTCTTCGCGGAACGAATCCCTCCAGGCTCGAACGCAACACCTTGTCAGGATCTTTGGCAAAGGGCTTGATCACCCCTTCTACAATGCCGCGCTCGATCTCGGAGATAGGACAACTCAATGCCTCGGCTGCCGCCTGTTTTGTGAGCGCATAGGCACCTTTTTTGTGGCTCATATTCGTCTCATGCGGAACCTGATTCGCTGGCATTCGCGGCTCTAATTTGCCCGTGATACGGGGCGCTTTTCCTCTGGATATGGGCGTGATATTGGAGGGCATTTCCGAAGCAGTCTCCTGCTCACTTGTCCCCTGACCCTCAGTGATACCTCTCTCATATGTGCCAGCATTTGCATCCTGATGTACTGCGATCTCACCGATACTCTCCCCCTCATTTGCGAACACATCTGGTATCTCAACTGCTGACAGATCGTCAGGACGTTGCGGCCCATGTGCCTCGGATATGATGGTCTGTTCTGGATCAGTTGAGGGACCCATAGCATCAACATTGGCATGTAAAATCAGGTCGGGATAATCCGCCTGGATCGCCGCAAACACCTGGGAAACACGCGTCTCGTTGATCACATGAGCGTGCGTGCGGAAACGGCGTTGCAGGCTCAATGTGAGGTCGGATATGGACATCCTCTTGGCCAGCGTGAGCAACTCAAAGAGGACGGAGGTGTCCTCTACCACTTTGTCATACATCGCCCCTTCGATCATGCCCAAATGGTCACGAAATCGAGAGACAGAGGACCTCTCTTCTTCACCTGAAACCACGTCCATATTCTCGGCATTCTCAGCACCTTTTGCGTCGGAGTCTGCATCCATATCCTCAATGATATCCGTCTGGTGGTCGGGTTCATTTGCCAGTCGATCCGCCGCATCATTTGGGGTGGACAGAAGTTCATTTGCGGCCTCTTTGACCTCTCTGGCCACGGCTTTGGTCCGCTGGATAAGCGACGGCTTTTTGTGCGTCTCTTCCAACGCTTTGATCTCTTCGAGCAGAGAACCTGTTTCTTCCAGGTACTGTTTGCGTGCCAGCAATTCATTGGCAGTCGGGAGCCTGGTTCCAAAGAACTCCGCGATCACCGAATACACCAGAGAGAAGATGGTAAAGCCAGAGGCCAGAATGGGATTGACCCACATGAGGCTCGTATTGGCCCGCATCACCGGCACATACTGTAATACCCCATGAGCATCGTACACCGGGGTAGTCGCCCCCGTTGGTTGCAGGATCAGATCTAAATTTTGATAATGACTGGCATATTCCCAATTGATCACAAAGCTATAGGCAGCGATCGCCAGGATAAAGGCCCACACGATCACTAACACCCAGGTCGGCATACTCTTGCGGAAGAACATCACCCCAATGGTGGTCACCAGCGCGGTGATATCAAACGCCCCGGCCAGCGCATAGGAGCCAACGGTGTTGCCGCTATTCTGCTCAAAATCCGTAAAGTACGTCGCAATATGGTGGATGCTGGCCCACATAAAGGCGACATAACAGAGTACGAAAATGGTTTTCACCAGACCGCGTACCCACTTCGCGCCTGTGGTCTCATGCGTTGCCATCCTCGGCCTCCCTTGCAATGCATTTCAAGACCCGGCCACAGATGAAACTCCCGACGGCGGCAACCACCATCACACCCACATACAGGCTGATCAGGGACGCGCCTGCCAGAAGAACATATTCTATGATCATCGGGTTCTCCTCTCTACAGTTGGCCCGTATTGCGCCGGCCCAACACAACTTTCACCAGCGTCACATCACGCTCTTGCAACTGCTCTGCCCTGGAATAGATGCAATCGTTGCATCCGTCGGTCTCTACGCGGATCTTGCCGTGTCGGTCGTAGTAACTCACAGATGAGTCGTCCTGGTCGACGTGCTCTACGGGACACTTGAGCGCAATCCGCTTCTGCGGCCAATTGAGACACATGAGCAGGCCCATGAGAACCAGGACGATGAGAAGAAGAGCCATCTCTTTCTGCCTTTCATAATTTCATTAAAAACCGAATAATCACGGGCACGAGATGCCCGATCCCAACGAACAGCGCCAACCCGACGATGCCCACAACGACGAGCGCCAGCAGGACACCGAGGATGCCGAGAATAATCATAGGTTCTGCTCCCTCTAACCTTTCCAGGAAAACAATGCTCGCAGGTGCTTCTTCTTGCGACGCACCCACCGTCTGACGACCCACACGACTTTTTCATGCAACGGGCGGTCCACCATCTTCTGTACCGATGGAAGCGCACGTGTCTTCTTCTTTGCGACACTCTTCGCCTGTGTGGCTGTCCGTGCTCTCCCGCCGCGCTCTCCTGTCGGATGAGGCCATGGCACCTTCTTCAAGTTCGTTTTCGGCGGCGGCTCATGGCTCAAGAAGGCACGCCACTTGCTCGGCGGCTTCTCCGCATATTTGCCGTTACCCTCTCGGGGTTGACCGACCTGGTTGCGGCGACGCTGCGCAGTGCTCATCTGCGGCAGGTGTGTCTGCGTTTGTGCCGGGCTGGCGCGCTCGACCATCTTCCCGGAAAGACGCCCGCGATTGGCTGCCGCAGCGGCGCGCTTCTGGCGTGCTTGCGCAAGGCGCTCCTGCTCGGCCTGTTCCGCCAGGATGCGCGGATGGACTGGCAAATCCTCCATGCGGTCCTCTGATGGTTGTTCAGATGGTACGTTCATGCTCTATGCCCTCCTCAATCCACGCTCTCGGATGATCACGCGTGCATGTTCCCGATAGCGGGTATTAACCCCTGCTCGTCTGAGACTCTCATCGATATTTCCTGTCAACTCATACGCCGTCACGAAGATCTCGACTTGTATTGAATCGAGTCGCGGATAGTCTGCCGTGCGCTCAGGGTGCGCCGTGTGCGTCCCGTCGAGAGGCTGACGCATGCCATTTTCGTACGCGGACTCATTTTCCGCATTTTCCTGGTTTGGAAGGCTTTCTTGCCCATCCTGACGCGAGAGGATGCGCGTAGAATGTGTACCCTGCGCCGGCGTGCCATCGGGGCGCACATCGCGCTCAGGGAACGCACTCCGCTCTGGGGCGCCTTCTCCATGCTCCGTGACCGCGCCGCTCTCAGTCCCGACGTCGGGGCGCACAATCCGTAGGCGCGGGAAGGCTCCCTCATCCTGTATCTCCAGGTCAGCCTCTTGACCTGACCCAACCCGCCTATCCCACTCCTCACTCTCCGCTCTCACCTCAGCAATGATTCGCAAGCCGCGCTCGTCGGGGAACGTGAACTGCATGATGTACGTGTCACTCTTTTGCAGGACGATCGCCATTCCTGGTGTGAGCGATGGGGCAAGTTCTGCAATCTCGTCATCATCCGCATCTTGCAACACCAACATGGCTTTTTTGTAGGGGGTCTGAAAAACAATTTGTGCGCAACTATCACGCAACTCTGTTCCACCCGTCCTACTGGCATTGCTGACTTGCCCGAACACGATCGCGCGGCGCAGTCGTTTGCGCCCTCGCGTGGCATAATTCTCAACCACGCTCGCCGTCATCGCGGCAACCTCCTGCCACTTCCCGCCGGCTTTCCCGTGCCGCATGATGAGACTGAACTCATCCACGAGGAGCAGGAGCGGGAAATCTGATGGATGATCAATCTCGTCTTCAGCGATCTCAAGCAGCCGCTTTGCTTTTTCGGGCGTGTCGGCAATCTCACAGAGGAGATACTGCTTGAGCGGTCCTAAGCGACTGCTCAAACTCTGCTCGGAGATCTCTGCATCGGGATCAATGACCAGGAGATACCCACGATGAAAGACCGTGAGGGCCGCAAAGTAGGTCCCGATGGTACTCTTGCCCTGGTTTTGCTGCCCAACAACAAAGAGCGAATTGACGAAGTTCCCTTCGCGTTCAAAGAGGACGACCCGCATTGGCTCATAGGTGTCAATCGGGTAGCCAAACACACTCTCTTCTTCATCTGGCATCGTCAGACCGCGTTCGATCTGCTCAGAGAGCAGGATCTTCTTAGGGGCTTCGATCTGGAGCGGCGCATCCTCTTCTTCGTATTCATCAGCATCCACAACCCGTTGTTGCCTCTCCATGAAATCCATCAGGTGCTTCGGATTGATGCCCGCATTGCCCGTCTGCGCATTGCCTGGAAACAGATAGCCTGTCAGTCGTCCATCGGCGTCGATCATTTGCCCATAGTTGCCAATCTCATCAGGATGGGCAATATAGACAGGTGGCATGTAGTCTTCGTTATGCCAGCGCAGATCGCGCATGCGCCTGGTTTCCTCTCTGGTCTGCCTGGCCTCTTCACGAATGCGCTTCGCCTCGGCCCGCTCGACGGCAGTGCGCGAGTGTTCCTTGAGGGTGTTTAAGGCGACAACGGCGATAACACCTGCCAGGAGCCACCACTTGACCGCATTCCAGGCACCTACCCAGGCATTCCAGGTAGCTCCTGGATGTCCGTGGATCACATCGAAGAGTGAGAGGATGCCCAGGATCACGACCGCGATGAGCAGCATCCCCAGGATGACGATGCCGATGATGAGCGAAAGTCTCACCGAACTCACCTCGTGTTGAGGTTGAGAGCGCTGGTAAGGATATGGAGCGTGGTCGCTCTCTACCATCTGCTGATGCTGTCTTCGCTTCATGACATTCACCTCGCTGCGACTAAAAAACTGGCGAATTGTTTGACCTCCTCAACAGAGGCCACCTGCCCGATCCCCCACTCAGCGACCATATTGATTGCCGAGAGGGCGACCATCAGCAATCCGACGATCGCCTTGACGAAAAGTACGAAGAAGAGCACCACACAGGAGAGCGCCACCAACAGCAGCTTGAGCGATGCCACCAGCCCTGCCAACAACTGTTCCTTATTCGAATTCGATGCGCCACCAGCGCTCTGTGATGATGGAGATATCTTCATGATGCTTGCCTTCTTTCCTTTGCGCCTCTACCGTAAGTGTAGGCCGATTGCGCTCTCGTTCGTTCGTCGTTTCTTTGCCGTTAACTAGCCGTTCGTTCGTCGTTTCTTCCGCCGTTGTGCCTACCGATGAGCTTAGACAATGGTGAGCCCGAGCTGATCGAGCGTCAGTTCGGCCAACCCCCGCGCCTGGCGTTCCGTGTTGAAGGCCCGGAGGATGGCGTTCCCCGTTGACCAGCTTGTCTTTTGCTGCTGGCCGCTCTCAAGCTGCCGGTACCATTGCAGTGAGATGCTAGCTTTCCGTGCCATTGTCTCCTGGGAGACTTTCGGATTGGTCAATTCCTCACGGAGTTGGCGTAGTATGGTTTTGACTTCAACTGCCATGCGGGTCTCCTTCTGCAAACCTTGCTACATTGACTTATGAACGTTTACTTTAATAAGTATAATTATTTTAAACGTTCATGTCAAGGGATAAACTATCAATTTGAACGTTTATTTTGTTAATCTAGAATAATTGCTTTAGCTTGTGTTAGAATGGCAGTAAATGAAGGTTCCTGTAAGAACCTGTGGAAGGAAAATATTGTGTCTACTAGCGAGCTTCTAACATGGGGAGAGGCTACCCGGATTTACATGGATGCTGGTATATCTGTGTCTACCTTTCGGCGGCGCGTTGATGAGGGAGCAATTAAGGGTATACTGGGCCAGAAAAGGCGTGATACCAGATATCCTAAAGGCGAGGTTCTTGCTGCGCTCTCTAAGGAGAAGAAGGCAGTGAAGAAGGCACTTCAACGGGAAGCTCCTGCAGGTTCAACGGATTGGGTGAGGGATGAGGATCTGTTGCCTCTACTGAAGTTAGACCGTGAGCGATATGGTGAATATACGGTTGATATCTCTGTAACTCAGCATTGGTGGAGAAGGAACCCTTCTATGTGTCGTATCCTTTTTAATCGGGATAGCCGTGAGGACATTTGGGGCGCAATCACGATTATGCCTCTGAAAGAGGAAACGATTTTTAAGCTGCTTCGGGGAGACCTGGAAGAACGAAACATCACCCCTGATGATATTCTTATCTTCGAAGATGGCGGCATTTACGATGGCTATGTGCTATCTGCTGTCATTAGTCCCAAACATCGTGAGTCCTTTAAGATGCTTCTCGACAGCGTGTTTGACTACTGGTGTGAGCGCTATCCGCGTGTCCAGTTCCGTAGATTTTATACCCTTGCCTCGTCTCCAGAGGGGGAAGATATGGTCAGAAAACTGTTCTTTGCCCCTCGCTACGACCTGGGGGAGAATGCTTACGAATTGGATCTCCGCCGACGTAACCCGTCACCGCTCGTCAAGAAATTTCAGCGATGTATCGGATTAGAAATTTAGAGCATCCGTACCCAAGCGAGAGCAAGACGCTTTAAAGCGTACAGAGTACGTCGTTAAGCATTCATCTTTTAGCCTGTGTTCAGTTGTTAAGGTTCAGGTATGGAAGTGGGGGTTTCGCATCTTTGCTAGAAGGAAGTGTAGCAGAGGGACAAGCAAAAACAGTCATATATATTCCTATTCTCTCTATCTTTTATGACTATTCGTAGGTTATACTTAGGAGAGGCAAAACCGACGGTATTGAGGGTTCATCTGCTACCATTTTAGCGGAAGACAGGCTTCCAAGCGTAGAGAAGAGTCTTCTAGGAGGGATAGGTATTATTGGCTCAGAAGCTGGCTTATCATGTCACAATAGCATCTCCTATCCCTATTCACTTTGGAGCCCTCCTCAAAACGCTTCGAGACCGACATGGAATCGCGCAGGCAGGAGTGCTCCAGCATCTTTCTGGCTGGCAGCAATCGGCGTACGCAAGAGTCGAAACCGGAACTCGATCCCCAACCTTTGATCAACTTGTTGCCATCTATACAGCCCTTTCCTTAGCCGGGGTCCAGTTAACGCTCCAGGACCGCCAGCACTTTGTTCTTCTTGCCAAGAAAAAGATCGAAAGCAGGAAGACACGCCATGAGCGGAAAAACGATGATGCTTGGGAACAACTACGATACGAATTAGCCAGGATAGACAAATCGCCTCTAGAGGCGAACGGGCGGGGAGATGCGCATCTCCCTCGCATAACAAGACCTCGCTTTGCAGAGACGCGTCATCTGGTCGGCAGAGAGCAATGGCTCGCTTCATTGGCTCCGCACTTGCAAGGAGCGCTCCCGAAAAAACTGCTGGTTCTACAAGGGCCAACAGGCATTGGGAAATCGTCGGAACTACACCGTCTGGCAAAGCAGTTTCTGCAGGCTCCTGCGCGCTACACCACCGTCTTCTGTGAACTCCCGCCGGTTGAGCGGCGCACTATCGGGCCGGAGAGTGCCCTGGATATGTTGCTTGGTGAGATCTTGAGTGAAATAGGGCAATCCGATGCAATGCTCCTACAAGCATCTCTTGAAACACGCATAGCCTATGCCCTATCTTGTCTCGAAAGAGCGTCGAGGCCAGTCTTCCTCTTCCTCGATAATGCTGAGAACGTGCTGGATGAACAGGGGCTTACCTGGTGCTGGGAACACTTTTTCAGGCAGTTCTTGCAGTGGCAACATCAAGCAACACTTGTGCTGGCAACCAAAGAGTGGAATGGGTGGTTTGAAGAAGAGCAGACATTTGTCGAGAAAGTGACTATCCCTCCTCTTGAACCTCGTGCAGGAGTGCCTCTCCTCCAAAGGTTTGGGCTCCAGGATATTCCGCTCGATCTCCTGCAACAGATACACGAGGCCGTTAGTGGTGTCCCCCAAGCTCTGGAATGGATAGCGTTGCTCGTTAGAAATCCAATGGAATTTGATTCCTGGGAGGTGTTTGATCTGGACGATGGGGAAACGGACATTGTTGGGAAACCGTCGCTGGATAGGATGCTTCAACGCATCCGGCGGCTGCTGGCCGATCCGTCGATCCTTGGCGGCCCTGCGGCTGCCAAGCTCAAGCCGCTCCTAGACCGTGTCTTGGAAAAGCGCCTCTCCTCAGAAGCACAACAGATCCTGTATCAGCTCTCAGTTGCGACTATCCCACTAGGCAAGTATGCAGTTCGTGTGCTCTGTCCGCGGCCAAGCCTGCTTCATGAATTACAGAATGCCTCGCTCCTGGTCGCACATGAGCGCCACGTGCAAGTCCTTCCCCTTGTGGCTGCGGCACTGCGCACGCGGCTCTCTGCGGAGAAGAAGCGTGATCTGGAAGAACGACTTGCTGCAGTGCTTTTTGACTGGCTCACAAACAGCCAGACCCTTCATGATCGGGACATGGGACGTATCGTCACTGAACTAACGGAAATTTATCTCAACCATCATCGCTTCCTTGATGCAGCTCAATTCATCACCCGATATGGATGGTTGAGTTTCAGGCTAGGACATGCACGCAGACTTGCTCAGTTAGCGTTGAAACATGTCGATGACATTCGTCAGGGGAAAGAGAGACCGCAGGATGGCGCTGAGTTACTTTATTATTTCCTCGCGCCAATTTTGGGGTACAAGATCAATAGTAAGGGGAAAGAGACTGCTTATCGCACTATGTACGATGCAGCTCTTACTGAAACGCTTCGTCTTCACCCACCGATTCTCGTCTTCATCACACATAATTTGATGTTACAGGCGATGAATGAGCACCGCTTTGAGGAAGCGCGTCACCTGCTTGATACCTCTTGCGCTTTTTTAGCGCCTTTCACATCGGATGTAGACCTGCAAGCATCGTTGTTAGAGAAGCGGGCCTGGCTCTTTGGTCGCTGGTGCGACTACCAGGATGAACAAGGGAAACACGAAACAGAACAAGCCATGAGAGAACACGCAATCGCTCTCTATCAGCAATGTTCTCTCTTGCTCACAGGTAGTGACATGTCATCTCCCTTGATCCAACACTTCCTCAACAAGCGTCAGGCGAAAGTGCTCAACTATCTAGGATATCATCTGAAACGCTTAGGGCGCCCTGAAGAGTCTCTTCAGGCACTCTTAGAAAGTCTTCGTTTACAGAGACAGGGATATGCTGAACTCGACAGCTTGCCCCCTCTCTATGGAGACATCGCGCAGACACTTCTTGCTCTCGGACATTTCCAGGAGGCAAAGAACTTTGATGCGCTGGCCTACACTGAGGCCGAACGTTTAGCGTATGTGGGATATGCCTTTTCACAGGAAGAGCTTCATATCCATCGTGCAAACCGTGGAAACCTCTATCTGCACCTGGGGAGGGTTGATGAAGCAGAAGTGTTATTGCAAGAGGCTCTCCTACATATTCATCCTCGAAGGAGCATGTATAAAGTTATGGCAACAAGAGCACATGAGGAAATTCAGCAGTGGCGAAAACAGCAAGGAGGATCGCCCTCTCGCTACCAGTTAGATTGGCGGTATGTCGAGAAGTATCGCCAGCTTGCATCGTATGACACCTACTGGTGGTGGGGAGCTGCTGGCCCGTTTACTCAGGAAGAGCGGCAAGAATGGGACAAGTGGTGTATCTCTCCATTGGATGAGAAGAGCAAAGAACAGTTAGGACAGGTGATTCGCCGCTCCAGAACACGAGAAATAGAGATGGCCCTGTCTGAGCAGCGAGAACCACGATTCCACTATCCTGCGCTCGACATAGATCAGGTACGTGCTCACCTCAAAGGATTCCATGAGTTAGATGCACAGATCCGTCTTGATGAACAGCTTCATCCGCTCGTTCGACAGTGGTATGAAGAAGCTATTGAGGAAGAGATCATCGTCCTTCATCTCATTGAAGCGACGTATGAGGGCAATAGCGAACGCGTCCGAGAGTTGAATCGACAGCTCATTGCTGAGCCAACAGAGGAGGAGATGGCCTACACAATCTCGCGGGTGAGGCGACTTATCATTCAAGGGAAACTGCATGCAGAACGACTCAGTGAAGGAGCAGATTCTGCTGCGCTGGAGACAGCCAAAGCGATAAGGGAAGCTACGAACTGGGTGATCTTGCTCACTGAGCAACTCGGTATACAGCTGGATCTGTCTGCGAGCCTGCAAGAAAAGCAGGAGCTTCTTGCAGAGCCTCCATTGTCTCCGGTCACTGCTACTGCGTCGACGCTGATCCCACATCAAGCAGCAATCCGATTTATTGAAGCGGTTCTTCAGCAGGCGGGATATGCAGGATGGCGGGTCATTGCTGACCCCCTCTCGCGTGATCCCCATTTAGAGCAGGCGTTGCGGCACGTCTATCTCCCAACACGTGATATATCGGTTGATCAGCTGAAAGACTATGTGCGGCATGAGCTGCTCGACGGCCATGTCGCTCGATGCGTTGCCGGTGAACAATCGCTTATTGGCCTGCTTGGAATCCATTTGAGCCATTCCCTAGAAATGGAAGAGGGCCTGGCAACGTATAAAGAGATCCAGAATGCGGCACGCGAAGGGCGTGCTCATGATGAGTCAGGGATTTGGTTTGGAACGCTCGCCGTCGGCTTAGCGGCAGGAGTAGGAACTGCTCCACAGACCTTCTCGCGCTTGTTTACCTTCTTCGATGCCTTGATCTATCTCTATCGTCTCGTAAAGCGACCTGACCAGAGCGTGCAGGTAGCGCGTGAGCGTGCACAAGCTATTGCTCTTGGGCGTTGTTTCAGGACGTATCGTGGGGTTCCCGATTTGACCATCCCTGGTGTGTGCTACACTAAGGATGTTCTCTACCAGCGTGGCTTGCACAAAATTATGAGAGCGCTTGAAGAGGACTCAACCGTGGTTGATCGCCTCGCGGTAGGCGTGGTGGCACTCGAACACTTGCCAGATCTGAAGAACCTGGGAATGGTTGCCGCTCCACAGGCGCTCACCACCATGATGCAAGATTCACACATCGACGAGTATATTCTCTCTTGTGTGCATTCCAATGCTCCTCATTGTCAAGAGGAAAGAAACTGAGAGCACCGAAGCCGCGCAACTGTTGAAAAATGGTACAATAGATGGAAAGTTGTTATAGTAGCTAACTATACGGAAGCAAGAGCGAAAGGAGCAGCAGAGTGATCTACTACTTTTTTGATGATGATACCCTTCCTCCGGATGATGGCGGGACTGGTGGCCAGGATTAGAGCGGAGCGTTAAGATAGCTGAAGGTTGAGACCATTCCAGAATGAGGAGCAACGTGCTGGCTTGCTGAAAGAAGATGAGCTCGCTGTGCCGACCATCTCTGGAGAGGCTCTTCTCAACTAAGTATCCAATGTGCCAAAGAGTCTTCGTAGCAAGCCGTGTACTTATTATCATAACCGTGTAACTGACACCATACGGACAAAAGAGCAGTGGGGCCTTCAAGTAGACCGCTGCTCCATTCTTGCTCTTCTGACCGCACGTACTCCACCCGATCAGCTTGCTTCTTTGCTGCCAGATGGAGCCATCGCACCCGACCGCGCCAGGAAGCAATCCAGGCAGACTACCTCAAACGAGAACCTGGAAGCCGCATTATGCCGCAAACAGACTGGCTGGCCGCATCCCGAGCAGGTCGTCTCACAGTGTTCAGCACACCGCTTGCAGCGCAGGACGCGCGGTTGCTCCAGGTGTCGTTCGAGCTTATGCTTATATCGTCTCGCCATGTTGCACCCCCTCTCGCTGCCGACGCATCACCGGGCCACGCTTGAACTGGCGCACTCGCGCGGCCTGGTATCTGTGAAGATCGTCACCATCGCGGCCTGCGAGCACGACGCGCCGTTGTGGGGACGCAGGGTCGGTCCAGATCTCATGACTGCCTTTGCCTGACCGGCGCACAAAGCCCAACGCACGCAGTTCCGTTCGTGCATCCCGTAGCTTCATCGGCTACCTCCGCGCGCATGATCCAGATCCTGCAATGCCCGCTCAAACAGCTCGATCTCTCTGCGATAGTAGCCTCGGTACCCCTCACGCCGATTCCAGTTGCGCTGATCGTTCTGGACGATGGCATCCTGTGCCGCAGCAATCTTGATGAGCAACGCCTGCTTCGGATCAAGCTCAGCAAGCGCAATGACGATGTTCCCATACGCCACCGTGTCTACATGCCCCTTGCCCAGCTGCTCCCGCGCATCATCACGCAACTGCGTGTATCGATGGATCAATGCTTGCATCATCGCGAGCCTCCTCTCACTGTCGATCCAGATCCCGCAACTGCCTCTGATAGTGCTGACGCGCAACCTCACGCTGCCGGGCTCGCTTGAGTTCCCTGCGATAGGGATGGAGAATGATCGCCATCGCGACCATGCCGAGCACGAAGCTGGCCAGGCACAGACTCACAATCAGCGTAGTGGTTGTAAGATCCACGAGCACCTCCTATCGGTAGCGACTGCCACCACTACTGCGACCAAACAAGAGCGCCCCAATGATGAGGGAACTCAGACACAGGGATATCAGAAACCAGAGATTAACCTGTAGTGTTACGTCCATTGACCTATTCCTTTCGCAAGATGGTTCCTACATTTCCTGCTGCAAGTATGCGTGAAAGAGGCAGGCGAGAACATGGCGAGCGCTCGCCGATCTCCTGTCGTTTCTTCGCCGTTCGCCATAAACTTGAAGCAGGCAACAAGAGCAGGTACAATACTGGTAGTCGTTTCTTCGTCGTTTCTTCGTCGTTTTATTATAGATGGGCTTAAAACGCTTGTCAGGGGATGCGTCTTCAGGTACGCTCAGAGAGATGGATGAAACCAGAATCAGTTCCTAATGACTTGCTCACGGCGGCACGGCTGGAAAAATGCTGGACCCTGGCCATGGCTGCGGAAAAGGCGAATGTCAGCATCGAAGCCTACTCCCGCTGGGAGTATGGCACACAGATACCGCGTCTGAGTTCGCTCAAACTGCTCTGTGATGCCTTTGGGAAAACCGCTGAGGAATTAGGCTTTGGGTTTCTCGTCAAGAAAACCCCTCTCGCGCAGGAACAGAGGGATCATTCGGAACAGCAAGAGGCACCATCTGCAGGCTTCATGACACTCACTCAAGAAGAAGCGGGTTCTCTGTTCCCTCTGCTGAAAGAAGACGGGATCATGACAGATGAGGCAAGGGATTGGGCTGCGTGGTTTGGTATGAAGCAAGCACAGATACTTACAATGATAAGGATGTGGCGAGGAAGAGCATCCTTTTGCGATGAGATTCAAATGATGGTGGATCAGGAGATTCAAATGATCGACAAGGAGTTACAGCAGTACCGCGCGGAAAAGCACCAGGCCATCTCACGAAGACAAGCACTGGTGACCATTGCTGCATTACCAACGACTCTCATTTGGGGGCCTGGGTTAGTATCTAATGCTGCTCTCGAGGAGTTTCTTCCCCTGTGTGCTGCCAGCGTCACTTCCTGCTGGCATCTCATGAAAGGAGCGGGATTTGCCGCAGTCAGTGACATCCTCACCAGATTTGTTCCATCACTGGCAACCATCGCTTTACGACCGTCACCGTATCAACAAGCGGCAGCGCGCCTTGCCACTCAAACATCTATCATCCAGGGCATCGTCGTGATGCATCAGCTCAATTTTACCGCCAGAGAGGCATGTTGTAAAGAAGCCGTCCGTTATGCGACTCTCTCACAGGACAACAAGCTCCAAGCCGCATCATGGATGTATTTGGGATACACCTACTCACATTGCTATTATCCGCGCCAACCACAAGCAGCAATTCCCATCTTTCATAAAGCATTGCATGCTCTTGGTGACGAAACATCGCTCTTGAGAAGCGATATTCTTATGGGGTTGAGCGAAGCGTATGCGCAGTGCAAAGAAGAACAAGAAGCGTTACACTACGCAGGACGTGCTCAAGAGTACTTCCCCGCATACCCTGAACTAGACCCAAGTTTTCTCTACGCCGATTGTGGTCTCAACACCCTTTATCAGTGGCAAGGCAAAACATACCTCCAGTTAGTCGAGCACTTCCCTGACGCTGGATACCAACAGCAAGCAACCGATAGCCTGATGCGGAGTATCGGTATCCACTCAATTTCTGCACGATCTGCAAACGAAACAGCGATCTACCAGGCTGACGCAGCAAGAGTGCTCGGAGAGTTAGAAATCTACGCGGACACACTCAGGCAAGCGGCTCACATGGCCAGAGATATTGGAAGTCGAAGACGTTACCATGATGCATGGCTCGTCTATCAGCGAACGCCGGAAAGATGGGCCAGAGAATCCCACATTCAAGCACTGGCAAAAGACGTATTCAAGCCGCTCCCAATGAGAAAGGTCAACGAACCATGACGGAATTCATGCAAGTGACCGTTGCCATTAACTCAGAGGAAGGGGCTCACACAATAGCCGAAACTCTCGTTGCAAAGCGACTTGCTGCAAGCTGCTGGGTATCAGGACCGATCACCAGTACCTATTGGTGGAAAGGAAAGACGAAGCAAGCACAGGAATGGGTATGCACCATTAAGACACGAAGCGAGCTCTACGGTGATGTTGAGCAAACCATCAAAGAAAACCACCCCTACGAGGTGCCTGGGATCTTAGCCTCACCAGTCGTCGCAGGGAGCCAGGCCTACCTCAACTGGCTCAAGCAGGAAACGGGAGCAAGGACGAACAACAGAGCAGAAGGAAGAACGAAAGAGCAACTCCTCCAGGAACTCATCGAGGCACAGGAACGACTGATCATAGCCGCAACCAACGCACAGGCCCGGGGAGTTGCCCGCCAAGGCGACACATGGGGACCACGCGAGATTTTGGCCCATATTGCTGGATGGGAAGCTCATGCAGTAGCCCGTATCCCTCGCATCATTGCAGGGATGCCACCACTGACATATCTCAATGATGCCCAACACGCTGCGGCAGACGATGCGGTGAATGCAGCCGTCATCACGGTGCTAGGAGATCAGTCATTCGACACGGTACGCGACATCCTGCGCAAGACCTACCAACGTGATATTCAGATGCTCAGAGAGCTAGATGATACGTTCTTTACTCCGGGCAACTACGTCTATGAGCGGATAAAAGCGGCCATAGATCACACAAACCAGCACGCGTTAGAGTTAGAAGAACAGCAAAGCAGCTAGACTTCCCTGAACACAACCTGTCGATCAAAGAGGCGCTGGGCTATGAGTGCCGAAGCATGCCGCTCTCAGAAGTCGAACAGTGGGCCACAGAACTGCGAGCCAAATACCTGGAACTGCTCCATCGTGCCGAGATACGGTCTGGATAGAGCACATCAGGTCCCCTTCTTTCAAAAAGGCGTCGTGGGGCCTCACTCCACAACACGCTTTCTCTTCACCGTCATGACGCTCAGATGCGCGCGTGCCTGCTGATACTCCAGGATGCTGGCCTGCTTTACCTGCTCAGACTGGCTTCTGTGAAAGACCTGCATTTTGGCATGTTGCCAGGCTGGAACGTCTTTGAGAAGAAGATGGGTATGAGCGATGAGCACCGCTGCTGGCGTCTCGCCCGGATAGTCTGTTTCGCAATAGCACACCGCATGGGTCTGGTCGAGAGGGACATAGAAGAACTCAGAGCGTGGGTCGGTGGTCAATGCGCCACAAACGATACATGCGTCAACATCTGGAAGCGCAGGGATAATCGCTCTGTCCTGGTCAGGTTTAACTTTCTGCGCAACTGGGGCGAGCGTCTCCTGTTCCCCTTGCGGCTCACCAACTCCGAAGAGCACCTTTCCAGCAACAGCCATGCCAGTATCGAGCCATTTCTCAATGTTGATCCCTTGGAGAAGCATCTCATTGAGGTCATGGGACCAGGGAAGCCAGCGGATCGCGTGTGGCAGCACGTCGAGCCAGCGATGCGCGCCTCTCTCTCCTGCCTGATTCGCATCATCGTCAAAAGCAATCAGGGCATACCGCGCCATGCAGATCCGTGCGATCCAGCGACTGCGACACCCTCTACTCACTGATCCCGTCGCAACAAAAGCGGCGCGGCCTGCACTCTCCTGGTCTGCGATCATAGCATCAAATTCACTCTCAGTCAGAACAACGGGCAAGTTGGCATCGATCGTATCGGCGTTGAAGAGCCCTTCTTGACTGCCAGTGACCTGGATATACTTGGCATCGCCCTTGCGTAGCCCGTTCAAACGGCGTATATTCAGCTTCCAGATGGAGC
>DAOTTD010000271.1:0-5007 GCA_034438015.1 Ktedonobacteraceae bacterium
TATCTCGGCGAGTCCGATCGATGGCGGGGCGGCTCGCTCTACGTTGCGATCATCCAGTATCTACGCGAACAGGGATGCGCCGGTGCGACCGTGACACGCGCAGTAGCGGGCTATGGAGCCGGAGCGCGTCTGCACGAGAGCGGTGGTCTGCGTCTATCCTCCGATGCCTCTCTCGTCATCCAGGTAATCGACCAGCCCGCTCGCCTGCAACGCCTCCTGCCCCACCTGCAGGAGATGGTCAATGGTGGCCTGCTGACCCTGCACGATGTCGAGGTGCTCAAATACACGCACGCGCGGCGGCATGGTCTCCCGGCGAAGGTTCCGGTGCAGAAGGTGATGGAGACGCTGGTGACGAGCGTGCAGGTAGATACGCCCGTCGCTACGGTGATCGATCTGTTGTTGAACGCGTCGTTTCGCGTCCTGCCCGTGCTGGATGGTCAGGGACGCTTACAGGGCATCATCAGTACGGGCGACCTGATCAACGCTGGTGTTCTTCCCATGCGCCGCCGCTTAGTGCGTACCGCGTTGGAACTGGACGAGCGCAGCGCGGAGACGGTTGAGGGGCCGTTGGAGGAGGCGCGACGCAGCTCTCGTACCGCGCAGGAGGTCATGAACCGGCAGGTGCGCACCGTTAAACCGGAGCAGCCTGTACGCGAGGCCGCACAACTGATGCTTGAAAGTGGCCTCCGCCGCCTGCCAGTAGTCGCGTCCGATGGTACGCTGGTGGGCATGTTGACGCGCGCCGATCTGCTCCAGGTCGTGATCACCAGCCCTCTGATGAGCCCGGAGGCCAGCAGTGCGACGCAGCCGCTCTCGCAGGGCGGCTCCTCGCTCCCGCTTCAGCAGCGTCCTCTTGTCGATTATATCAATACGGACGTAGCGACAGTCTATGAGCAGACCGCGTTGGACGAAGTAATCGATGCGCTGGTCCTGTCTCCGCTCAAGCGTGTAGTCGTGGTCGATGCCGAACGCCGCGTGAAGGGTGTCATCAGCGATGTGGATGTGCTGGCGCGCTTGCAGGAAGAGATGCGACCGCGCCTGCTCTCTCTGCTCAGCGGTTGGGCCGGTGGGCGACGGCGCTCAGGTTCTTTGCGCGTTCAAGCCGGAAAGGCCCAGGTTGCCGCCGATGTCATGTATCGTGAGGTCGTTACCATTCCTGCCACCGCGACGGTTCAGGAGACGATTGAAGAGATGATTGCCCGGCATCGTAAGTTCCTGCCCGTGGTCGATGTTGATGGGCGGCTTGTCGGGACGGTGGGACGCTCCGTTCTGCTGCGTGTGCTCGTTGAGGGATAATATGCAGTGCCGCCTGTAGTAGGGAAGGGGCTTGCCCCCATCCGGCTCGGGGAGCGCGATCAGGCCAGGGCGCTGCATGCTCGGGCAACCGGATGGGGGCAAGCCCCTTCCCTACTTTTGAAAAGCCTTGGGATAATGTGCAGTCACCAGTTTGCTAGCAGAGTTATGGCGAAGCCGTAGACCACCAGTACGGCACCCAGAATATAGTACTGTAAGGGAGTGTCAGTAAAGTGCATCATTAGTGGGAGCGCTCCCACGCCAATGAAGATTGCAAGAGCGGCGATAATCGAGATGCCGATCGCTATCAGAAATCGTCTCCCTGAGCGTAGATAAGGGTTTTTGCGAGCGATCAGAATGGGAATCGTGACAACCAGTCCGATCAGGCAGGTCCCGATGAAGACGAGTCCGATGGTAGTATCGGGTGCCCCGTGGAGCATGCCGCCCGCCAGTCCGAACGCGATACAGAAGACTCCCCAGAGGAACAGGAGCGCACTGAGGGTAATGGCTCCGCCGCCCCGTCTGTTCGGTTGCGGAGCGGTGGTAACGGGCTGATACCCAAAAACTTCCGATTGCTGGTACTCTGCCGGTACCTGGTACTGGCTGGCCGGTGTCTCATAGCCATACGGCGGAGGTGGCGGCGCGGGCGTCTCGTTAGATGCCCTATAGGTAGGTCGATATGCTTCAGGGTCGGTATAGTCCGTAGTGGAAGTGAGGAAGCTGCCGCAGCGTTCACAGTAACTGCTCGTTTGCGGATTCTCATAGTTGCAACTGGGGCAACGTTTCATCGACTTCTCCGATCCGTGCGCATCAAATTGTTTTATAGCAGATAATCCTCTATAGTATATGCAATGGCAGTGATTTTTGACAAGGAGAGCGACTATGACGGACCTGCGACCTGGAAAACGCATTCGTATCTTTGTAAGAGAAGCGGAGGAATGGCAGGGAAAACCTCTCTACCGCGCCATCTTAGAACAGGTTCAGCGCGCGGGCGCCGCCGGAGCGACCGTCACGCGTGGCATCGAGGGCTTCGGTCCACAGCAGCACCTTACGACCGAGCGCCTTCCCGACATCGCCGACAATCTCCCCTTGCAGATCGAGATCGTCGATAGCGCCGAACGCGTCGAGCGGCTCCTCCCCCTGCTCGACGCTATTGTGCAGCGCGGAACGATCACTGTGGCGTCTGTGCAGATCCTCGCTGTCAGCGGAGGCCCCTACTAGAAATCTTCGTGTGCTCTGTGCTATAGTAATCCGTAGATACACAATGGTGATGGAGCTCACCGTGCCTGCGCTGTTCTGGCAAAACCGCATCGATGCTAATGGCTCCTGATGACGCTCAACGCGGAATCAGGAGATTTTTATGTCTTCAACATCATTTTTGAGGAAGAGTGCTATGCCTCTCGCAGTTCTGGCCTTATTCGTGGGATGCGCAGGTGCAATCGGCGCCCTCGCGCGCTACCTTCTCGGTCGCTTCATCGCAGAGCGCGTGCCCTCGCAGTTCCCGCTGGGCACATTTGTCATCAATGTCTCGGGCGCCTTCGTCATCGGCCTGCTTTCCGCGCTCCTGACTCACAAGCTGATTAGCCCGATCGCACAACTCACGCTCGCAACCGGCTTTCTGGGTGGCTATACCACCTTCAGCACGATGAGCTGGGAGGGCACGCAACTGGCACGCGGCGGAAGCACGGTCGTCAGCATGCTCTATCTCGGCGGGAGTCTGCTCTGTGGCCTTGCCGCTGCCGCACTGGGATTGGCGCTGGGAGGGATGTTCTAGTGGCAAGACCTCTCACACCCCCTCGCCGCCTCCTCGCCGTCACGAGCGGTGGCTTCCTGGGCGCAATCGCCCGCTACCTGCTCAGCCTGCTCATTCAAAGCCATCTCGGCAAGGCCTGGCCCTACGATATCCTGCTCATTAATATCACGGGCGCGCTGGTTCTGGCCTTCATCACCACGCTGGCCGACGCGACCTTCCTGATCGGACCTACCCGCCGCCTCTTCATCAACGTCGGCTTTCTGGGCGCGTACACCACCTTCAGCAGCCTCGCCCTGGGTGACATCCTGCTCTTCGCGGGCGGAAACTGGCTCCCGGCTTTGCTCTACCTGTCCCTCAGTCTCATCGGAGGGGTGCTGGCCGTGCTTGTGGGCGAATGGTCGGGACAGTGGGTTGTTGTTAAGGCGAGGCGCAGGCCCTTGCATGCTGGCACGAGAGAACATAGCATAAATGTGATTGGTGAGAAGGACCCTTCGACGGATGCGCAAGATGCGGCCTCTTCTAAAGCAAATTTACAGTAGCGCTCAAAAAAAGCAAGATGATTGTTATGTATGATGATTTAATGAGGCAGATGATGACATAACGCTTAAAATACATGTAAAAATATTTTTTGTTTTTCTATTTACAAATGGTCACAAGTGTAGTAAAATGAGCTGTGTCAAAAACCTTCGTAATCTGTGACAGATCAGGCGCGTTCGAGAGTTGGCGACCCGGATCGTGGGCATGTGCCGCAGCATGGCGAGAATCAGACGCAAGAGAGAAGTTGCGCTCGCGATGACAAGGGTGACGTGGCCCTCGAGTACTCAAGGGCCATCAAGGGACGCTTCCTACCAGGGAGCCTGGAAGCGTCCTGTTTTAGCTGGCAAAGAACTCCTCCAACACAGGAGCCAGGACAGCCGGAACGATATCGTGCGTCTGACCTTCCAGGGAGCGGTGCTGGGCATTGGGAAGGGCATCGGCGAGTGTTTGCGCGGCAGAGCGCACCCTCGCCTGGCTGTTTCCGCCGCTTATCACGAGCGTAGGGACCGTGATGGAAGGCAGTTGTTGGGCCAGCACTGACATGTCACCCATGAGAGTCGCTTCATAGACGAGCGTGTGCGCGATGTTTTCGAGTGCCGGCCTGAATGGCGCTTGTCGCAATTGGGCAACGACTTCAGCGGGAATACCCACCATCTCCGTCTGGTAGAGTTCGACCGCATCACCTCGGCGCCCTGACCACATCAGTTCGGTGAGCCGCACCGAGATATCCTGCGCCAGTTTCGGAGTCCCATCGTCTACCAGGAACGGTGGATCGTACAACGCTAGCCTGGAAATGGCGAGGCCGCTCGCTGCCGCCTTGAGGGTAAGGATAGCACCAGAGGAATACCCGAACACGGATGACGATCCGCCAGCTTCATCGAGAAGAGCTGCAAGATCTTCGATCTCACGCTCGATGGCATAGGGAACTGTGTCCCCGCTCGCGCCTCGACCCCGGCGATCATAGTTGAAAACAGTGAAGTGTTCTGAAAGCTGAGCAGCTAGTGGGGCACCTGTGGAGCTATCGTTGAATGCGCCAACCACCAGGATGATGGGTGGTCCCTCACCCGACTGATCGAAGGCAATCGGGGTGCCGTCTTTTGAGATGACTTTTCTCATAACATTCTCTCCTGACAACTAGTGAACGTTTTATTTTCTCGCCAGATGTTGGATTTGATCTCCCCCTCGTCCATTTAGTTAGTTAACTAAATGGACGAGGGCAAAAAAGCATCCTTTGTGATGAGTTGCCGAGAATTAGGAAACGACGTGAGCCAACCAGTCTTCCATGCGAGCGAGCTTACGCTTGAGAAGGTCAGGCGAGTGAGAACTATTGGTGAGCAACGATGCCCCTTGCAGCCAGGCTACTAGATCAACAGCCAGGTCAATTGCCTCTTCACCTTTCCCAAGCAAACAAAATTGTTGCTTGA
>DAOTTD010000272.1:0-6737 GCA_034438015.1 Ktedonobacteraceae bacterium
CGGAGGTTCAAATCCTCTCGCCCCGACCAGCAGCGATGGCAGCAACTACTGTCATCGCTTTGTGTTTACCCCCTCTGCTACGCTTTCTTGACAGCCGTGATTAGCGTCGCGCCAGGCGTGATCAGGCGATGACTGCGAACCTGCCCCATACCAGCGTTCACCAGCCACGCTTCGACGATCGGGAAGGGGTAACACGTCCCCCCGACGGTCGTCATGGTCAGGGCCATGAACTGGACCATCAACGAAGCGAGGCGCGAACCGTGCGTCTGATCCGTCACCTGGTCGACGAAGACGAGCACCCCGCCGGGCTTGAGCGTCTGCGCAACCTTCGCCAGCAGCGCTGCATTCACTTCGGGCTGCAAGAGGTGCGCGATATGAAAGTACAGCGCGACATCGAAGGGCTCCGCGAAGAGCCGGGGGAAATCGTCCTGCACGATGTCTGCACAAACGAAATCCATGCGCTCCTCCATCTTCGTAAATTTAGCGGTGCGCTGGCCCGCCTCGATGCCAGGCTGAATATCCATAATCGTCGCGCGCAGGCGTGGATACTTGCGGCAAAACAGGACGCTGTAGCCGGCATGTGAGCCGCCAACATCCAGCAGACGCGTCATCTCCGTCGGCACGGTTACACGGTTGATGATCTCACCGCCGAGCGCGGTCGCCAGCGAGGCAAGACCGGCATAGTGGCGCGCGAGCAACTTCTGCATCTCAGGTGCGCTGGCATCCTCCTCATAGGGCATACGCATGGCCTGAGCGTTTGTGTGGATCACCTCGGGCAGATGGTCCCAGATAGCGACGATATCGGGACTGTGAATGATATAGGGCGCGATGCTGACCGGAGACGTGCTGGTCAGCCAGCGCTGCGCCATGCGTGTGTTACGATACTTGCCGCTGCGATAGCGCAGGTAGCCCGCTGAGACCAGCAGTTGTAGCAAGAGTTGCAGACCCTGCGGATGACAGTCCAGCTTCTCCGCCAGCGCCTGCAACGTCAGGCTCCGCTCACCCAATGCATCGAAGACACCCAGTTCACAGGCCGTCACCAGCACCTTCGCAATACCCGCAGACAACGGAGTATCGAAGAGCGGCGCGGGCAGGATACTGAGACGGGATAGCAGGTACTCAAGAGGGGTAAGACGTAACGGCATAAGCTACGCACCTTTCTCAAATATACGCAGGACTGAATCTACTACACCACAGCGGCAAGCAACCAGCCTCCTCCCAATACAAGGCACGTCACCACGACAAGGTAGAAATACCACTTACGACTGAACGTGGAGCGCGACGGCCCAAAGAAGAAAAGCAGGGCGAGGACAGCCAGAATACAGGTAAAGAGCACAGGCCCCATGAGCCAGCCTTGTACGGGCACAATATGCGTCACAGTCAGCAGAGCGACGAAGATGATACCCAGCAGCAGGAAGATCGGACAGGCGATAAAAGAGCGCCTCACACCAAGCACTACGGCAAGCGTACGAGCATTGTTCATTGCATCCTCCTCGATATCCGGCAGCGAGTTGGCGAGGTTCAGGGCGATGCCCAGCAGCGCCGCGACCGGCACCAGCCAGAAGACGATAGGAACGATGCGCCCCACGCCAACAAAGGCGTAGAGCGGGATGAGAGGAATCGCCAGGGCGAAGACGACGCCACTGAGCGGTGTCGATTTCAAGCCGAAGTTGTAGCTCTGCCCAAGCGCAAAATAGAGCAGCGAGATACCGAGTGCCCAGAGATTGAGAGGCAACAAGAGCAGCACCATCACAACGGCGAGCAGTACACCGGCGATCAATGCCTCCTGGGGGCGAACCAGTCCACGCGTTATAGGCTTATCCCGTCTACTGACAGCATCCAGGCGACGATCGCAATAATCGTTGAGAACAGCAATGGAGAGCTGCATCGCCGCGTGGGCCAGGATCACGAGTGCAACGACGTTCCATAAGATGTGCGGCCATGCCGCCAACAGTGCGAAAGCCGTCACCGCCAGAATGTGCAGCAGGACGGGAAGCGGGTGGCTGAGCAGGAAGAACCCCAGTACTATCTCTGATGGGCGGCGCTTCTTAAGGATCTCCATACGATCTACACTCTCTCCTCGCAGATATCAAAACCTCCAGAGCAGTGCATCACCATACAGGCAAGCGGTCCATCATCGCCTTCAGCCACTCGGCGCGCATCTCATCGCCAGCGAGAGCAAGCGTGATCCAGACACCCAGCAGCGTACCCACGATCCAGAAGATCCACATCAGCGTTCCGCTATTCACATCTATGAACAGATGTATCGCATCGAGAAAGATCTGCGAAAGGGCGTCATGGCCGTTGGCGATCGGCAAAACGGCGCGTAGCGAGGGCTGGCCCAGAATCACGCCAAACATAGCAATTGTCGAGAGGGCAATCATCACCAGGAGTTCATGGAGCGAAGGGCGCAGCAGGGTATAGCGAGCTTCCGGCTGTCTCCGTGGTGCCATCGCTACACGCTGCATGATCGCGGAGGTCAGATCGGGTGGCTCAAGCACCATTTCGATGTGCCGTAACTCCCGGTCGATCGTCTCTAGCCGATACATGGTATTCTGGCAGGAGGAACAGGTCGCAACATGGGCCTCAAGGGATCGCATCTGATCGATTGTAAGCCGTTTATCTATATACAACTGCAACTGCTGGTTAGCTCTTGAACAACGCATGTTCACCCTCTCAGTTTCCATTCATGCTCAAAAGTCTCCAGGCGTTCTTTCAGTAAATTGCGCGCCCGAAACAAATGTGTTTTAATAGTACCTATGGGTATGGCCAAAATTTCGGCCATCTCCTCGTAGGTCAGTTCCTGTAGATGCCGCAGTATAAGCACGATACGATATTTTGCAGGCAGTAGAGAGAGATGTTCACGCACGAGAGCCTGGCGTTCATGCGCTTCCAGTTCTTCGGCAGCGCGCTCGTCACAGCATTCTTCCTGAAAAAATTGTTCTGCCTGGACGGCAGCCTGCAACGCCAGATCGCGTTTACGCTGCTCCAACTGCTTCAGGCAACAATTGTACGCGATACGATAGAGCCAGGTAGAGAAGCGAGCATCGCCGCGAAACGATGGTAGACCCTGCCAGGCGGCGAAAAACGTTTCCTGAGTAACCTCATTGGCCTCTTCATACTGCTGGAGCATGCGAAAGACAAGGTTAAAGACACGACGCTGGTGACGCTGGACCAGTTGCGCGAAGGCATCCTGATCTCCGGCCTGACTGGCCGCAACAAGCTCTGCATCGTCCTGTTCAGCTTGCGTCGACGCAATCTTCGAGGCTGGTATTCCCAGACTATGTGGTGGCTGTAACAAATGTTCTCTCATCACACTATAGTTAGAGGGTAAAGAGAAGCGAAATGTTTCACAAGCGAAACATCTTCTTCATTGAGGGTATCATAACATATATTGAACGCATAGATAAAGAGGTTTCACATGTCTTTCAACGTTATCCTGGTCCTGGCGGGCTGGTTATTCGCTATGGCGATCTTCTTCAGTTTTATCGTTGCGCTGCGTTACCTGCACCACCGCGAGAAGATGGCGCTGATCAACAAGGGCATCAATCCCGAAGGTTTGCGTCGCCAACGGCGCAGCCGGGGCATGCTGCGGGCCGGTCTGATCACTACCATGGTTGGACTGGCATTGACGATCGGACTCTACCCGATTGGATTCTTTCTGCCAGCGACCTCGGCCATCCCGTTTCATCTAGGACCCTGGCTGTTGCCGGGACTGATCCCTCTGGGTGTTGGCATAGCGCTGATCTTCAGTTACTACCTGGAACAGAACTCGCAAGCGACAACCGATGAGACCAGGGGGAATGTTATCCCGATCGAAGATCGCCTGGACAGAGAGCGGAGGGAGAAATACTGATCTTGTAAGAGTCGTATTCCTACTATTTGCTATCCCTGTCGTCTATTCGATTGGAATGCATAGGAGAGATGATTAAGTGGCCTGCCACACCTGTATCGTTGTGTCAGAGCTGGCCGAGACGATATTCTGATCATTAGGCGACCATTGCGCGGTCCATACCGTAGCGGTATGGTGTGTATAGGTGAAGACACTCCTGCCGGTCAGGGCGTCCCAGATCTGCACGGTCTTGTCTTTGCCACCAGAAGCGATGCGCCGGCTATCGTTGGACCACGCCACGGTCCATACACCGTCCGTGTGGCCCTGATAGACGAAGAGCTTTTTGCCATTCGTCGCATCCCAGACATGTACTTGTCCATCCTGATCGCTTCCTGAAGCAATGTATTTCCCATCGCCCGACCACGCGACCGCACCTACAGAACTACCATGACCCTGATAGGTAAGAACGTGGTTTCCGGTCGCCGCTTCCCAGATCTGCACCGTTTTATCCCGACTTGCGGAGACCATCAGGCGTCCATCGGGCGACCAGGCTTCAGCCAGGACCCAATCGGTGTGTTGAGTAAAACTCGCAATTTTCTCCTCCGTAATGCCATCCCAGACCTGCACCGTCTTGTCATAGGCGGCTGAAGCAATACGCGACCCGGTCGGCGCCCATGCCACAGAAGTCACAACGCCGCTGTGCCCTCTATAAATGATCGTGGTCTTGCCGGTCACCGCACCCCAGATCCGCACCGTTTTATCCCGGCCTGCCGAGGCGATCAATCCCCCCTCAGACCACCACGCTACCCCATTCACCTCGTCAGTATGCTCGTGATAAATGAATGGATGCTCTCCGGTCATGGCATCCCAGACCTGTACAGTTCTATCCGCGCCACAGGAGGCAATACGGCTGCCATCAGGCGACCATATTGCCATGTACGCATCCAGCGTGTGGTTGCGGTATATATAGCGTACACCGGGAGGGTAAGCTGCGGTAGGAGCAGGTGGAACTGGCGTAGCAGTAGGGCGCATAAAAGGTAACTCATGTGCGAATGCCAATATAGTCGCTCCGCCGCCTGCCACTGCAACCAGTCCTGTCAAACCTAGCAGCATTGCACGTCGTGAGATCCCTTTTCTAACTGGTGCATTCGTTGAAGGGTCCTGCCGGTTTCTCTGCACTTCATCCGTTCTTGCATATTGCACATTATAGCCTTGAGAGAATGGTATCTGGATCTGCCCCTCATCAGTCTGTTGTTGTGCTACGAATACCGGCGGGATGTTATCAAGATCCTGTACCTCGGCTATAGGAGCAGTACTCTCGCTTTGTAGCGTGTATGCAAACGGCATAGGCAAGGAAAGGGATTGTGTTGCCTGGCAGGCTTCCTCCAGCACTGAAGCGAAATCCAGTATACTATCAAACCGCTGTTGTGGGCTCTTCGCCAGCGCACCAAAAACGGTATCCTCGACGGCCTGTGGTAACTGAGGCAGGCGTGCACATAAGCCGGATGGTTGTTCGTGAAGGTGCTGACTATACACCTCAAAAAGCGGGCCATGAAAAGGGGGTTCTCCGCTGAGCCACTCATAGACGATCACGCCAAGGGCATATTGATCGCTGGCCGCGCAGGGCTTACCTCTGATCTGTTCGGGAGCCATGTATTGGGGTGTACCAGCGGGACTTTGCGTCGAGAGCGAACCAAGCGTTTTCTGCACAATGGCGATCCCGAAGTCACTAAGCACCACCTCATGCCTGGCATTCGGTAACATATTCTCAGGCTTAACATCCCGATGTATCACGCCTCGCTGGTGGGCATAATCCAGGGCAAGGGCAATTTGCTTGACATAGGCGACAATCTTTTCGAGCGGCAGGCGCGTGCCTTTGGGGTGCAGTGTGCGCAAAGTCCCGCTGGGAAGATATTCCATCACGAGATACGGTGTCTGGTTCTGAACGCCAAAATCAAGAACCCGCACAATATTAGGATGTTGTAGGTGTGCGATCGTCCATGCCTCGCGCCGAAAATACTCATGAGTGGAGGGGTCCATCTGCATATGGAGCACCTTAATGGCAGCGGGAGTTTCTAAGTACTGATGTACCCCCAGGTACACTTCAGCGAAGGCACCCTGTCCCAGCACATGGGTCAGTTGGTAATTGCCAAGGCGTTGTCCAACAAGGCTATTCATAACAGTTAACTTTCTGCGCTGGCAAAACGCACGAGAGTACAAGATCCTTCATTAACGTGTTCACTACTTATGAGAGCGTATTCTGAGGCCGTTGTTCTCCATGCAATACATATCTCATTATATCTCATTTCGAAAATGAAACATCACTTTAATAGACGCGCTACGATATGCTTTTTCTCACCGCTTATTCAGTGCTATATTCGTATCTTTACAAAACAAATTTTAGGAATTTTATAAAACTGCCAAAAAACCTATTGACAGGTTTCGCCAGCAGTGATATTATTCCACTTGCGCCGAACGGGAAGCTGAAAGGCGCGCAAGATGCGAAAGCACAAAGAGGAACCTGAACAACTGAAGAGTGGTAAGAAGACAATAAGTACAGTACACAACCTGTCAAGGACTTTGACGTTACATTCATGCAAATATGAAGTAGCGACAATAAGCTAGCCATCAAACAAGAACATAAGTCTCCGTTGAGAGATTTATATAAAAAAATTGGATGGCGAGTTTGATCCTGGCTCAGGATGAACGCTGGCGGCGTGCCTAACACATGCAAGTCGAACGCTCTGCGCAAGCAGGGAGTGGCGGACGGGTGAGTAGCACGTGGGTATCTACCGTGAGGTGAGGAATACCGGCGAGAAATCGCCGACAAGACCGCATAGCTTCCGAAAGGAAGAAAGCTCTCTTTCGAGGGGGCGCCACACGAGGAGCCTGCGCCCGATTAGCT
>DAOTTD010000273.1:0-20682 GCA_034438015.1 Ktedonobacteraceae bacterium
CAGCCCTGGAGGTAAACGACCAGACGTTGGCAGAAAGCTACCTGACTGACGATTTTATGGCTACCGGCTGGACGCCAGGCCCACTCGATAAAAGCGCTTTCCTCACGGTGATCGCGGGCCTCAAGTCAGGCATTCCCGGCCTGATCTTCAATATGCACAATATTGAGGAGTATGGCGATATAGTCAACGCGACTTTCCAGATCGCTGGCTACCAGACTGATAGTTTTATCTTGCCGCCGCTCGGCCTGCCCCCCGTTCCACAAATGGCGCGCAGCATCTCGCTGCCCACTGAGGATGTCTCCTTTACGGTTATCAATGACAAAATTAAGCTTATGAGCGTCAAACATACAGAGGATGGCGGCATCGCCGGGTTGCTGCACCAGTTAGGCTTCGACGTGCCTATTGTACAATAGATGTAGAAAAATCACTGAAGCGTGCACGCGAGCAGATCGTTACCTTTATCGTTCGTGGGACTATGCGCCCTGAACTATACACTACAAGACGGTAGAAAGGAGGGTTCACCCATGCAGGTCAATGCTGGCGTGGCCCAACGGAGACAGGGCTTATCCTATAAATGGACGGTGGCGTGCGTTGTGATCCTGGGCGCGTTTATGAGCATCCTGGATCAGACGGTGGTCAATATCGCGATCCCACGCCTCCAGAGCAGCTTCGGCGCGGATATCCATTCCGTGCAGTGGGTGGCAACCGCCTACCTGCTGACCCAGGGAGCATTCACGCCGACCGCTCCATTCCTGGCTAATACCTTTGGCATTAAACGCACCTATATCCTTTCACTGATCGCCTTTACGACTGGCTCGCTGCTCTGCGGCTTCGCCTGGTCGCTGCCCGCGCTGGTCTTTTTCCGCGTGCTACAGGGACTGGGTGGCGCGCTGCTGCTGCCGTTGTCGTTCACGTTGCTCTTCCGCGAATTTCCTCCCGAGGAGCGCGGCGTCGCGATAGGCAGCCTGGGTGTTCCTATTCTGATTGCACCCGCGCTCGGCCCGATCGTTGGTGGCTATCTTGTTACCTACGCGAGCTGGCAGGTGATCTTCTTTATCAATATCCCGATCGGCATCGTTGCGGTGATCCTGGCTACGCTCTTCCTGCACGAGGCCCGCGCTCAAGAGCGGACGCGCCTCGATGTCGTCGGCCTGCTGACGGCGGCGTTCGGACTGGCGGCGGTCCTCTACGCCTTTGCGCAGAGTAGCACCGATGGCTGGGGATCTACCAATGTGCTGGGTTTTCTGATCGCTGGCTGCTTATCATTGATCGTTTTTGTCTATACCGAGCTGAGTCTTGTGCGCCGCGAGCAGAAACCACTGCTCGATCTGCGCCTGCTCGCCAACCGCTCGTATACTGCTGGCTTGATCGCGATGATCCTGGTGACGTTCGGTCTCTTCGGTCTGCAATTTTTGCTGCCGATCTACCTGCAGGTCCTGCGCGGCCTGAGCGCGTTCCAGGCCGGCATCACCCTGCTCCCCCTGGCGCTGGCGGCGATGGTCTCGGTTATTATCGGCGGACGGCTGGTCGATCTCATTGGGCCGCGCATCGTTGTGATTGCAGGATTGATCCTGCTGGCGATCGGGAACTGGCTCTTCGCGACCTCGCTGGGCCTGAACTCTCCGTATGGCTGGTTCCAGCTCGGCCTGGTCTTGTTCGGCCTGGCCCTGGGCCTCGCGGGCCAACCCGTGATCGTGGCGGCAATGGCCGATATACGCGATCCGCAGCAGGTCGCCGATGGGACGACGCTGATTACGGTCGCCCGCGCGGTCTTCGGCTCTATGGGCATCGCCATTCTGTCCACACTGGTCCAGACGCAGACACGTGTGCACTTCGCCCACCTGGCTGAGCAGGTCACCGCCAGCTCGCCGCTTGGACAATTGCTGCCGCGCATCGCGGGCCTGTTCCAGTTAAAGGGCGCCAGTGCGCATGACGCAACCAGCGCGGCCCTACAGCTCATCGCTGGCTACGTGAATCAGCAGAGCTACATGCTGGCTATGCGCGATGCGTTCTTCCTGACCCTGATCCTGACGTTCATTGCGATGGTGGCAACGCTCTTCATACGCGGTGTGCGCAGAACTCAACAACCGAAGGCACGAGCGAGAGCGGAAGATGTTCCAGAGCCTGTCGCGCCAGCAATGGATGTCGGCTAGACGGGTCTATCGTTCATGCAACAATGCGGGAAAGCTCCGCTGACTGACAATAATATCAACTTATTGAATCACATGCATATCAATGGCGAAGGAGAATATAACCATGCGCCGTTCACCAGCCCATGCGCGATTCTCGTATATAACCCGTTTCATACACCCAGGCGTGTTTCCTAGTAATATATGCGCCACGGGCTGGTGAACCGCGCCCCTACATTTGCGAAAACGTGCAGCGCACCCCCATGATGGGAAAACGATTGACAATAAACCCGACCCGGTTTACACTGACTCCATAAAACCAGCGCCCGCATATCATGCGGTAGGGACCGGATTCAGCGTTTATCGCCTCCTCTCCGTTGAACTCGACCTCTCTACCTCTGAGCTTCGAGCGCGTTTTAAACTATCGCGACCGACATTTCCAGATTTGTATGGCGTTAAAAGAACCCCTCTGTAGCTGGCTCAGGCATTATATTTACAATGAAAATAGACCCTGGAGCAGGCAACAATGATATGGCGGGTAATGGAGTGTGGAACATAATGCGTATTGTTCAAAAATCTTTCTTCGATGACCAGGGGCAGAAGATGATTAGCCAGGATGAGATCAACGGCATTCTCTGGCGCGCCTGTGACACGTTCCGTGGCACGGTCGACCCTTCTGAGTACAAAAACTATATCCTGGTGATGCTGTTCCTGAAATATATCTCGGATGTGTGGCACGATCATTATATGCAGAATCGCGAGCAGTACGGCGACGATGAGGAGCGTATCCGACGCCGTATGACGCGCGAGCGCTTCGTGCTCCCGGACGATTGCGATTTTGATAGCCTGTACAACCAGCGCCGCGCCAACAATATCGGCGAACTGATCAATATCGCGCTCGACAAGATTGAGGACGCCAACCGCGAGAAACTGGAAGGGGTCTTTCGCAACATCGATTTCAATTCCGAGGGCAATCTGGGCCGGACAAAGGAACGTAACGCCCGCCTGCAAAGTCTGCTGGAAGATTTCGCCAACCCGAAGCTCGATCTACGCCCGTCACGCATCGGCAACCTGGATGTCATTGGCAACTCCTACGAATATTTAATCGCGCGCTTCGCCTCGGGAGCTGGCAAGAAGGCGGGCGAGTTCTATACGCCGCCGGAGGTCTCCGAGCTGCTGGCCTCGCTCCTCGATCCGCAGCCAGGGGAGCGTATCTGCGACCCGGCCTGTGGTTCGGGCTCGCTGCTGATCAAGTGCGCGCGCCATGTCGGAAATAACGATTTCTCGCTCTATGGTCAGGAGAACAATGGCAGCACCTGGGCGCTGGCGAAGATGAATATGTTCCTCCACGGCATCGACTACGCGCGTATCGAGTGGGGCGATACGCTGCGCAATCCGCAGTTGATCGAGAGCGATCACCTGATGCGCTTCGAAGTGGTGGTCGCCAATCCGCCCTTCTCGCTCGATAAATGGGGGGCCGATGTCGCACCAAAGGATCGCTTTGGCCGCTTCCATCGCGGCGTTCCACCCAAAAGCAAGGGAGACTACGCCTTCGTCCAGCACATGGTCGAGACGATGGATCTACATAAGGGTCGCATGGGTGTGATTGTGCCTCATGGAGTACTGTTTCGAGCAAACTCTGAGGGTCAGATTCGACAGAAACTGATTGAGGATAATCTGCTTGACGCGGTGATCGGGCTGCCTCCAAACCTGTTCTATGGTACTGGCATTCCGGCAACTATCTTGCTTTTCCGCCACAACAAGCCTGATGATACGGTGGTGTTTATTGATGCCAGCCGCGATTTCGAGCCGGGAACTAACCAGAATAAGCTCGGAACATCTAATATCAAGCACATTGTTGATACCTACTATGAGCGCACTACTACCGGACGCTATAGTTATGTAACAACCCGCGAGGAGATCATCGAGAACGATTTCAACCTCAATATCCCTCGCTATGTAGATACTTTTAAACAGGAAGAAGACTTGAATCTACACACGATCCAGGGAGAGATGCTTAAAATTGAGGAGGAATTGTCACAGACACAAAAGCAGGCAGAGATTTATTTAAGGGAACTTGGACTATGACACCCAAAGCCTGAAGAATCTATAAGAGAAGTTGGAACAAATCAAATTGGAAACATACGAATTAGAGAAGTGCATTAGCAAGTACGCGACGAATCTACGGAGGGGAGGAAACTAGATGATAAATCAGGAAGGCTGGTCATGGACTAAGTTAGGCGATTTAATCTCTATTAAGCACGGATGGCCTTTTAAAAGTGAGTATATGTCAGATTATCTGCATGGTCGGCCTATTATTGTTAGTATTGGAAATTTTGAGTATACCGGCGGGTTCCGGTTTGCAAGCACAACTTTAAAAGCTTATACAGGAGAATTTCCTCAAGAATTCATTCTAAAGCCTGATGATATTCTATTAGCTATGACCTGTCAAACACCTAAAGGTGAAATTCTTGGCATTCCAGGACGCATACCTGATGATGGACGAATATATTTACATAATCAACGAATGGGAAAAGTTATCATTAAGTACAAGGATAAAGTTGATATAGATTTCCTTTACTGGCTTTTTTTAACGCGTGAATTCAATCATCATCTCGTAGAAACAGCAACAGGAACTAAGATCCTGCATACGGCACCTGATCGTATAGAGTCCTTTGGATTTCTGCTCCCTCCCCTTCCCGAACAGCGCCGTATCGCCGAAATCCTCTCCACCTGGGACCGCGCCATCGATCTCACCGCCCAACTCATAGCGGCAAAGCGACAGTATAAGCGCGGGCTAATGCAGCAATTGTTGACGGGGAAGAGGAGGTTTGAAACTTTTGTCCGCTCAAAAGAGATCCAGGTTATAGAAATTGGGTCGATACCCTCTGATTGGAGCTACGTAAGTATCGGTGACATCGCAGAGCAAGTTTCCAGGCGTAACACAGTGGGACTCGATCTCCCGGTTCTCTCCTGCACTAAATACGATGGGTTGGTCGACTCGCTGAGCTACTTTGGCAGGCAAATTTTTAGCGAAGACACCTCGACTTACAAAGTTGTGCGTCGTCATCAATTTGCCTATGCAACTAATCATATTGAAGAGGGTTCGATTGGTTATCAGAATCTCTATGATGAAGCACTGATTAGCCCGATGTATACCGTTTTTCAGACAACTTCAACTGTAGACGACAGATTTCTGTATGCATTACTGAAAACTGAGATGTATCGGAAAATTTTTGAGCGTAGTACCAGTGCATCAGTAGATCGGCGTGGAAGCTTACGCTGGAATGAGTTTTCTCGTATTAAGGTGCCTTTGCCTACACTACAAGAACAGCGCGCTATCGCCGAGGTACTAAATGCCTGCGATCAAGAACTATCACTCCTCAACCGCAAACTCGGCCTGCTCAAAAAGCAAAAACAGGGCTTGATGCAACAGTTGCTTACCGGAAAGGTACGGGTAAAGACATGACTATGATGCCGTCGTTCCGCGAAGAGCTTATCTCTCAGATCCCCGCGCTCCAGTTGCTGCGCGCAATGGGCTATACCTATCTCAACCCGGATCAGGCTCTCGCTGGTCGTGGCGGTAAACTCAGCAATGTTTTGTTGGACAGCGTATTGGAGGCGCAACTCCGCAAGATCAATCGCATCCACTACAAGGGTCGCGCCTACCCGTTCTCCGAGGAGAATATTCAGGAGGCCATCCGCAAGCTGAAAAACGAGCCATACGATGGGCTGGTGCGCACCAGCGAGAAGATCTACGACCTGCTCACGCTCGGCACCAGTCTTGCGCAAACCATTGATGGCAATACGCGCAGCTACACGTTACAGTACATCGATTGGAAGCACCCGGCCAACAACGTCTTTCACGTCAGCGACGAGTTCTCGGTCGAACGGCGGCGCAGCAACGAGACGCGGCGTCCTGATATAGTGCTTTTCGTCAACGGTATCCCGCTGGTCGTCATTGAGTGCAAGCGGCCCGATCTGCAAAGTGATAGCGACAATTCTGCACAACAGGCGATCTCTCAGATGCTGCGCAACCAGAGAGATGATGAGATTCCAGGGCTATTCGTCTTCACCCAGTTGCTGCTGGCGGTCAGCAAAAATGATGCGTTCTACGCGACAACTGGCACATCTGAGAAGTTCTGGTCCGTCTGGTCTGAGGAACGCAACATCGAAGCTAAAGTTCACGCACTGATCAATCAGCCACTGAGCACAGCCGAGAAAAACCAGCTCTACAGCCATCGCGACCAGGCGCGAGCCATCCGGCGCTACTTCGATGCATCGGAACAGGCTGGCGAGCGCTTATCGACCGCGCAGGACCGCACAATCTATAGCCTGCTGCGTCCAGAGCGCTTGCTGGAGCTGACTTACCAGTTCATCGTCTACGATGCTGGCATCAAAAAGATCGCTCGCTACCAGCAGTACTTTGCCGTCAAAGCCACGATCGAACGGGTCGAGTCGCTCAATGCACAGGGCAAGCGGACGGGAGGCGTCATCTGGCATACCACCGGTAGCGGCAAGTCCATCACCATGGTCATGCTGGCTAAAGCGCTCTCCTTGCATCCCGCGATCGTTAACCCACGCGTGATCCTGGTCACGGACCGCATCGATCTCGACGACCAGATCTGGCGCACCTTTCTCGCCTGTGACAAGAAGGTCCATAAAGCACTATCGGGAGCAGACCTGGTTGATGCGGTTCAGAACGGCAAAGCCGAGATCATCACCACCGTTATCAACAAGTTCGAGTCAGCCGTTGACAGGGGCCTTAAGGACACAAATCCGAACATCTTTGTACTCGTGGATGAAAGCCACCGCAGCCAGTACGGTAGCTTCCATGCGAAGATGCGCCAGATATTCGAGAATGCCTGCTACATCGGCTTCACTGGCACTCCTCTGCTCAAGGCCGAGAAGGCAACCGTGATAAAGTTCGGCGACTTCATTCATAAGTATCCCATGCAGCAGGCGGTAGACGATAAGGCGGTGGTGCCGCTGCTGTACGAGGGACGCATGGCCGAATTGGGCGTCAACCAGGAGCAGATCGATCAGTGGTTCGAGCGCGTCACCCGTAACCTGAATGACGACCAGAAGCGCGATCTCAAGAATAAGTTCAGCCGCACCGAAGCAATCAGCCAGACTGAGCAGCGTATCCAACAGATCGCCTACGATATCACCGAACACTACCGGGGCACGTTCCAGGGTCACGGCTTCAAAGCTCAACTCGCCGCCGCCAACAAGGAGATGGCGCTTCTCTATAAGAAATATCTCGACGACTTCGGTGATGTCAGCTCCGAGGTCATCATCTCGCCGCCCGATACCCGCGAGGGCAACGAAGAGGTCGACAACACGAAGTCACCAGTAGTCGAAGCCTTCTGGAAAAAGATGATGGAGCGCTTCGGCACCGAAGATAAGTACATTCAAGAGATCAAATCTTCTTTTGGGCGCGCCGATGGCGTCGAGATCCTGATCGTGGTCGACAAACTGCTGACCGGCTTCGACGAGCCGCGCAACACCGTACTCTACATCGACAAGCCGCTCAAAGAGCACTCGCTGCTCCAGGCCATCTCACGCGTCAACCGCCTGTTCGAGGGCAAAGATTTCGGCTACATTATCGACTATCGCGGAGTGCTCGGCGAGTTGAATGCCGCGCTCACCACCTACAACGCCCTGGCCGCCTTCGACACCGACGATGTGGCCGGCATCATCGCCGACACCTCCGAAGAAGTGGGGAAGTTGCCTCTGTATCATGCCGCGCTCTGGGATGTCTTCAAGGAGGTCAAAAACAAACAGGACGCTGAGGCATTTGAGCGTTTCCTCGAACCAGAGGATCGTCGTCAGCAGTTCTACGAGGCGCTGACCAACTTCGCGCGCTGTCTGAAAATCGCGCTCAGCACGGTCTACTTCTACCAGGAGACGCCCGAAAGCCAGGTGAACCGTTATAAGAGCGATTTCCGCTTCTTCAACAACTTGCGCGTCTCCGTGCGCCACCGCTATGCCGAAACGATCGACTACAAAGATTACGAACAGAAAATTCGCGGCCTGCTGAACCAGCACATCACCTCCTCGGAAGTCAGGCAGATCACGGAGATGGTGAACATCTTCGACGCTGAGGCGTTCGCCGCCGAGGTTGAACAGGTCGAAGGAACCGCCGCAAAGGCCGATACCATCGCCTATCGTCTCAAGAAGACCCTCACGGAGCGCGTCTCTGAGAGTCCGGTAATGTACCGGCGTCTCTCGCAACTCATTACCGAAACCATCGAGGCATATAGAGCCGGGCGACTCAGCGAGGCCGAATACTTCAATCAAATGCGCGACATGCTCAAACAGACACAGCAAAGCTCTGATCAGAGCACTCCTGCGCGCCTGCACCACTATCAACACGCGCCCGCCTACTTTGGTCTGTTGCAAAGTATACTGGGACCATCCCTGAAGAGTCTCGAAGGCGTGGCCTCTGAAGAACTGCTGGCCGATATGGCGATTGAAGTTGAAAAGATCATTGAGCAGCGCAAAATTCGCGATTGGACTGCTAACCGCGATATCCACAAAAGCATGATGAACGACATCGAAGACTATCTCTATCCATTGCAAACACAATATAACTTTTCCATCACATCGATAGAGATGGACCTCCTCCTCGAACAGTTGCTCGAAGTGGCAAAGCAGCGCGATCGGCTGTAAAATATCGTGCATGAAAAAGACTGATATCCTATCACAGATTGGGGCCGGAAATGGACGTTTCGGAGGCGGGTGAAGAGGACCTGTACTCCAGAAGTGGGCGACCAGAGCAACGATGAGAGGTGAAGCACAGGGCGGCTGGCTTCTTGTGGCAGACCGTCGCTCCTGTGCTTCACTACAGAACAAAGGCGGGTATCCAATCGGGAGGATATCCGCTTTCTCCATGGGTCACACGCTCCTCTGCCTGCGCGTGTGGTTTTGCCTGTTGCTACGGATGGGGTTGTGATACCTGGAAGCAGGCCACATCATACTGAGAGACAGCATTGTCGCTATTGGCTTGCGTAGCTGAGACGCCGTTGCCGGCGTAGACAGAACCAGCTTGTCCTCCAGGCGACGTATCCGTCGGCTCATTAAATGGTGATCCAGGAGAACTGGATGCATTCCCTGGCTCCAGGAGAGCAGTCGCAGAGAGGCATGTCTGACCTGGCTGCCCTTGTGTAGCGGAACTTGCTGCAAATACTGACGTGATTGGAGGAAAGGCCAGGGCAACCACCAGTATGGTGGCGGTGATGCCTTTCACAAGAAAACGCTTCATGGTTCAGCTCCTTTCTCAAAACGGTGTTTCTAATGGTCCCCTGTTCGATAATACGGGCGCGGGTTACAGGGTTCATGAGTGAGGGTGAGTGTCAATCACACAAACCCTGTGAGAACGTGATGAACGTAGTGTCATTTATCGGTTAAAAAAGACTGTTTGCCAGATAACTTGCCACGCTGCCAGGCGCTTTCAGCGAATCGGCTCTCTCACATAATCTGGATCTGAAAAATGTCTCGTTGGAGGATTTGTTTGGTTCTTCAGTATACCACATTTCGCATCAGCGAGCCTGCGGGAGAACCATAATCAAGGGTAAAATCGCAACCGGCGCGTCTGCGATTTATCGCCTCCTACCCACTGACCATCTCCTCAGGCTCCTGTAGTATACTATGTATATGCAGAGCTGTAGTTTACAATTTGGTAGTACAACGATTGAATATTCCGTGAGCTTCGCGAAGCGCAAAACAGCCGCCGTCGCAGTGCATCCTGATCTACAGGTGATCATCACCGCACCAGAAGGATGTGAAGCGGCAACCATCGAAGCGCTGATCCGCAAGCGCGCAACCTGGATACTGCGCCAGCAGCAACAATTCGCGATCTACGCGCCCCCAGAGACACCCCGTGCCTATGTAAGCGGCGAGAGCTATCGCTATCTTGGCCGTCAATACCGCCTGAAAGTGCTCGAAGGTCAGCTTGAAGATGTGAGACAGGAGCGCAGCCTTATCTATGTCATGGTGCCTGACAGGAGTAATGCAAAACAGGTTCAGAACGTTCTTGAGCAGTGGTACCGCAACAATGCTAAGCGTATATTCTATGAGCGCCTCGAAGTATGTTATCCCCGTATTGAACGCCTTGGCATCGCATATCCACCACTAGCTATTCGCTTCATGAAGACACGCTGGGGTAGTTGCAGCCTCTCCGGTCTGATCACGCTCAATCCCCGTCTCGTACAGACCCCCCTGGATTGCATCGACTACGTTCTGATCCACGAATTGTGCCATCTCAAAGAGCACAATCATAGTAAACAGTATTATCAACTCCTCGATCAAACGCTGCCTGATTGGCGGGAGCGACGACAGAAGCTAAACAGGTTTGAGTTCAGTTAAACCATTTTCTAATACAATTCTGCAACTCATCCCAGGTCCCGAGCAATGTTTGCTGCCCAGGACTCAATGGTTTCCCAGTCGCGGAAGTCGCCTATAGGAGCCCGAACCGCCTTCGCCATCATCCGTAATAAAGCACGCTCAGGACAAGACTTACCAGGATAATGGCCGCAAAAAAGAGCTCTACGCCCAGGCTCGTGGTCATCCCTTTACTGCTCATAACCAGGAACATAGCGAGTATCCCGGTGCCCGTAAAGATGCTAAAAACCAGTAGGGGAAGCGCCAATATATAGCCCACGAGCTTTCTTCTCCACAGCAGAATTGAGGTGATGATCATTGCAGGAAGATAGAGCCCTATATCCAGGACGTGCACAGGATTGGTCAGCAAGCCATTTTCCAGCACAGTCTGCGGCATCTTCCCCGTCAAAAGCGCCGGGATATCCTCGCTTAACCACAGAAAGTAAAACAGTACGGCTACTACCATCAAAAACACACTCACTACTCTTGCTCTGTTATTGGCAGCAAAGTACGATTTGTCCAGATGAAGTCGTATTATGCCATCAACAAGCGTATAAAAAGAAAGGCCAACAAGCGCAACATACACCAGGAACAGGCTGTTAAAGTGGATATCAAACGCGTAGATGACATATGGATAAAGCAGAGAGAGCAATACCCCGATCCATACCAGAAATGCCTTGACTGATCCTTTGCTGACAAAATAGACCGCACTCAAAAGTGCGGCGGCGGCAACAAGATTGGCGATGTCCTGGCCGTATGCCTGTACCATCCAGGAAAGAGTTTCCCTGGCGTAAATACTCTTGATAAATAGCCCTGCGCTACTTGAGATAATGACTAATATTGCAATTGCCAGCGTGAGCCAGAGAGAGAGCCTCGAGATTTTCATAATTCCTCCTACTTGCTGATGCTACATGCTACACGGCGTTTCGCGAGGAGAGCAATTAGCCGCTCGGAAGTCACATTTATAGAGACCCTTCCAACATGCAGTGTAATAGAGAGGCGTCACAGGGAGATCATAGGAAGTAGTTTTCCCTACACGAAGCCGTCACGACCTTAGAGCCTATAAAAAATAAATAAAGTTGAGCTTAGAGATCATCTGAAAAAGTGATAGAATCGAAGAGAGCATAAGGTGTTAAAGCCAATATATAATTGACCCAAATGGCTACAGGCGTTGACAAAGGGGAGAGAAAGGATTTTGAGCTATGGGTATTCGCGTGTGTGTAGCAGGCGCGACAGGCTGGACCGGTAGTGCCGTGACAGGTGCCATCTTAGCATCAAGCGAATTTCAACTTGTGGGTGCCATTGCTCGCCGACACGTTGGAAGAGATATTGGGGAGGCGCTGGGTCATGGGAGAGTCAATGTGAACATCGTCGCCTCTCTAGAAGAGGCACTGGAGATCTCAACTGATGTCCTCATTGACTATACAGGACCTGACATGGTGAAGGGCCGCATCCTGGCAGCACTGGACAAAGGTGTGCGGGTGGTCGTTGGGACGTCAGGGCTGACAGCGAGCGATTACGCAGACATTGCACAAAGAGCAGAGGCCCGAAAGCTCGGAGTCATTGCAGCTGGCAACTTCTCCATGACGGCGGCCCTGGCAAAGCATTTTGCTTTGATTGCAGCTCAATACTTGCCCTCTTGGGAGATCATTGATTATGCCAGCGCCGCGAAAATTGATGCTCCCAGCGGGACGACACGCGAACTGGCCGAAGAACTCGCAACCATCTCCCAGAACCACCTGAGTGTCTCTCTTGAAAACACTCATGGCCCAAAAGAGGCACGCGGGGCAACGATTGACGGAACACAAGTTCATTCAATACGCCTGCCAGGCTATATTATTGCGTTTGAAACGATTTTTGGGTTACCCGAGGAGCGCTTGAGTATTCGTCACGATGCCGGGTCTGGTGCTGAGCCGTATGTGAGTGGCACGCTCCTTGCAGCACGGAAAGTGCTGGAGGTGAATGGACTGGTGCGCGGATTAGATCGGCTCCTTTTTCCTGCATAACACGAGAGCAGGGCCATTACCGCCTCAAAAAACCCTTTAACTCCCCTATCTCGTACTCTATACGTCGAAGCGCCCGCAAGCCATACGACGGCTCATCCACGTGCGCGGCCAGCCAGAGGACATGGCACATCAGCCTCGCCGCTATGAAGGTATCTAGCAGAGCTTCGTGGCCCGCTGAGAGGGATCGCACGCGCCGGTACCCCGCCAGAAAAGCCTGCCGCAGGGCGGGATAATCAGGGCGAGCGAGCAGCGTCGAGAAAGCTACCCCGATATCGAAGAGATAGTATCCCCAGCCACAGCCATCAAAATCGATGGCATGCACTTCCTCGTGAGAGAATAAGTAATTTCGCTCGTAGAAATCTGCATGAATCAGCCCAAATACTTCCCGTCCTTCTCCCAATGCCTGCATGGCTTGCTGAACCTTCTCGGCAGTGGCATCCAGTACAGTGCGATCCTCGCGCGACAAATGCGCCCAACTCTGCTCAAGATCGGTTCCCAACACTCCACTACGGAGCCCCTCAAAATCCCAGCGTTTGCGAAAGAAGCCTGCGGGAACGACAAAACGCTCGGCATGCAGGTGGAGCTTCGCCAGAAACGCTCCAACACGCTCAAGCTCATTTACAGCGAGTCTGGTGCGCAGAAAACGGCCATCAACCCAACGGAAGACCACACACTGCCTCGGTTCCGGTACCCCCGCAGTGGATGCTAGCGTTAGCAGCTTACCAGCGCGAGTCGGCACGGGCTCTGGCACAACCAGGCCCATGTCATGGCGCAGAGCAAGCAACCAGAGGAGTTCCGACTGAATAGTCGACGCGTCCTGAGAGCCTGGACGATGGATGCGGATCACATAGCGTTCCCCTTTATATGCCGCTGGATAGTCCTGGCTGGCCTCAAGGGAATGGGTACAGGTGTCAATACGGAAGGTCGTATTAAAAAAATGCATTAATGGTGTCAGATGCACCGCTCCAAGATCATAGGCAGCCAGCGCTGTTTCCGCCAGACGCCTCATCCGTCGAATCTGCCCACCATGTGTAAGGTCTTCAAAGCGTTTCCTACTCACGGTTGAATGCTCTCTGATCATGAAGGAGCAGGCAACCAACTGCTCTTGCCCATGCCCCCTCTTCCGTCATTTTTGTACGGGCGATCCTTGCGATCGCCCTGCCTCGCGATCGCCCTGCCCCCGATCGCCCTGCATGCCCCTCTCCCTCTGCACACTGCCGTTATACACGCGCCCGCGCCATTCCACGCCGCGCTTCGTCAGTATGCGCCACGTCGATTGACCCAGGATGCCCTCGAAGACGGCCCCTGCTAGCGGCTGTGTGAACGCGTAATACCACGGCACCTTCAACTGCCGGTTCAGCCACACCCGGTACGTGACCAGCGCCGTCAGTTCCAGGCCCGTCGCAATGCTCGCTTCCTTCGCGCCAATGCGTCCGCGTCCCCTCGTCAGAGCAGCGAGCAGAGGGAGGATGAAGGGCGCTATCGAGACCTGCGGCAGACCGATCAGCTCCAGCAGCACGAAGAGGAGACCGCCGCGACTCCCCAGATATGCGTTCTTGCGCCAGCCGCGCCACTCATCCTTCAGGCTGCGATACATGTACACATGCACCAGATCGCGCCCATCCACAAAATGCAGGCGAAAACCCTGCTGCTTGATAACCCTCGCCAGGTCGCGATCGTCGAGCAGCGTGTCGCGCAGTTCGGGCCGCTCATAGCCACCCACGGCATCGTAGACCTCGCGCCGGATCAGAATATACTGCCCATTGGCGACCGCTACGTTGCTGAGCGGATCGTTGACCAGCTTCGGAGGATACTGCATACTGATCCCCAGGTACGCCATCGGCGTCATCACCTTGTTCCAGAACTTCGGCAGCTCCTGCTGGGAGCCAAGGGTGAGCATATCGACGCCCTCCTGCATCGCCTGCGTCAGCGAAGAGCGCAGGGCGTTGGGCGCGTGCCAGGTATCGGCGTCGGTAAAGAGAAACCACTCTCCACGCGCCTCCTGCGTCCCCCTGTGAATAGCGTGCGGCTTACCGGCCCAGTGCGCGGGCAGGTCGCGCAAACGCAGGATATATAAGCGGTCGCTATCGGGGTGCGTCGCCGCCAGTTGGTCCAGGATGCACGCCGTTCCGTCCGTAGAGCCATCATCGACCACAATTACCTCGTAGTGCCCGTAATCCTGTTCCAGCAGCGACGTGACGCAGCGTCGGATATTCAGTTCCTCGTTGCGCGCCGGAACGATGATCGAGACGAGCGGCCCGACCGTTGTTTGCGTCGACTCCTTCACAGGCAACGTGTTGATAATATCTTTTTTATCGGGCCTGGTGCGCTGCCAGACGACCAGGAAAAATCCAACCACCCCTATCACATGTGCCCAGAGGAGGAAGCGGGGCCAGGACCCGGACCAGTGCTCTTTTCTCATCAGTTCCACTCTTCCGCGTATAATTGTTTTGTCCTATTATAGCAGATGCGCTCTACCCACCTCGGCAGGTATCCAGAGAACTCCATTTAAGGTTTAGGCAGGGAAATCTGTCTTTTCTTCCTCATTGGCTGAAAGCGCTTTACCCTCGTTCTCTGGAATGGTATCATCGAACATTGCAAGGTACTCGGAGTAAATAAATCGCCTGTTACGTTGATATTTATCCATTTTGCGTAAGAGCCCATGCTCTTGAAATTTGTTTACTAATCTATTTGCATTTGCATAACTTAAGCCAGTTACTTCAGCAGCCCCATTAACGGTAATGATAGGTCTCTGATATAAGTGCTCAAGAAGTTGATAAGTTCCGCTCCAATTAGAGATGTGAGTAGCAATAATATTTCGGTGCCTTTCCCTCAACTGAACAATATTTCTCGCTGTAGTTGTTGCTTCTTGCGCGACTTCGAACACACCTCGTAAGAAGAACTTTAACCAGGATTCCCAATCACCTTCATCACGTATCTTCTGAAGATACTCATAATACTCTAACCTGTTTGCTTTAAAAAAGTACGATAAGTAAAGCAGTGGTTTGCGTAAAATACCCTCACTACATAATATAAATGTAATAAGCAATCTTCCCATCCTTCCATTACCGTCAAGAAACGGGTGTATAGTCTCGAACTGAGCGTGCACTAAGCCCAATCTCAAAAGGATAGGTATGGTTTTCTCAGTGTGAACAAATGATTCCAGGTTATCTAACGCTCTATTCATATCTGTAGGAGATGGAGGCACAAACTTAGCTGATTTGATTGTCCCTCCAGGATTTCCAATCCAGTTTTGTATAGTTCGAAATTCGCCAGGGCGACGATCGGCACCCCTCACTTCTTTCAACAAGAGACCATGAATTTCACGAATAAGTCGGAGAGATAATGGAAGTGTATTAAGCCTTTGAAGCCCATAGTTCAAAGCGTTGATATAATTGATTACTTCTTCAATATCCTGTGGATTTTCAGGTAGAGCAGCATTTGCCTCAAATGCTAAAACGTCTATTAGAGAGGCCTGAGTTCCTTCAATCTGGCTTGAAAGCACAGCCTCTTTGTTCACATACATAGCAACAAAAAGGTCAGCATTAGGTAATATTTCACTTGCACCATCCAGGCGTCCTAATTCCCTATCAGCCTGCGAAAGCAAGTGAAGCATCTCATCATCTAATTGAATAGGTGGATCAGGTGGTAATGGTTTTGGAATGAAGGCTTTGTAGCCCCCAATCTGACTAACGTAACTACCTGCACGATCTCGGTCGGTGCCTTTATTATCATTGGTGATCACAATGGAACTCCTTATTATCATAAATGCCTTGAAATGATAATAAGAATTGTTTTTCCTATCCTTATTATCATCGGTGATCATGAAGAAACTTCTTATTATCATAAATGCCTTGAAATGATAATAAGGATAGCACAAATCTCGCCTTAAGTCACTATATCACTGGCACCCCCTTCATCTCATATTGCGAGCGCGGCATAGCTGGTGTACAATCTGTCCGAAGAGCTTTCTTTCCATTCCGGCTCTTCCTCTGACCGTCTGCTCTTACATAACTATTAAAGAAGGATATATGCGACGCTTGCTTGTGATCCTGACCGCGCTACTCTTGAGCGGCCTGGCCTTTCTCGGCGCGACCTTTGTGCTGCCGCAGCCACAGGCGCAGGCCCATGCCTTCGTGATTGGCTCGGACCCCGTCGATGGCTCGACGATCAATACTGCGCCCTCCGTTGTGCGTATCTATTTCAATAGCGCGATCAGTCCTATCAGCATCGCCCGCGTCTACGCGGTCGGTACCGGTACCCTGGCCGATGTGGGGGCCGCGCCCAGCTTTGTCTCACCATCCAGTTCGCGCGAGCTAGACATCCTCCTCATGCCGCCCGCCTCTCTGCCACAGGGAAGCTACGAGGTGCGCTGGACGGCGGTCTCGGACGCGGATGGGCACACGACCTTTGGGCTGATCGGCTTCAACCTGGTCGTCTCCAGTACCGGGCTCTCCGGCACGCCATTGCTGGGACCGAGCACGAGCAACGATCTGGAGGATATCCGCGCCCTCATTATCACAAGTATTCTATCGACCGCCTGGGAGTGGCTCGCCAGTGCCGCGCTCGTGCTCTGGATCGGCATCCTGGGGGTCGAGCGCTTCCTGTTGACCGGCTCGGAGGATATAGCCGTCCTGGTCGCGCGCATCAAAAGACAGACCTACTCGCTGCAATGGCTCTGCCTGGGCACGGTGTTCGTGGGCGAGCTCGTCTCGCTTATCCTGCGCTCGAATCGCCTGTCTCAGCAGATAAGCAGCACGAGCTTCGATTTCACCACATTGTCGCAGTTGATCATTAACACAAACTACGGTCGCATCGGGCTGATACGCATCGGGCTGATCGTTATCGCTATGGGTCTGCTCTACTGGACGGGTCAGAAACAGGCGCAAAAACCGGCCCTCGAGCCGCCGCGTCCCCCCAGCCGTACGAGTTCTCAACGTATCACCCTGGATCTGCGCACCAATAATACCGGCAGCCTGCTCAAAGAACGCCTGGAGACTGCACCGTCTCCCCCGGCATCACGGGCGGCGCAGCGCTATCTGTCCATCTGGTTGCTATTGGCCGGGCTCATCGTCCTCACGCAGTCGCTCTCCAGCGAGGCGGCGCAGGTTCTGCAGCCGCATATCAGCGCGATCGTGCTCGATTGGCTGGACCGGGCAGCAGAGGGCATCTGGTTCGGCGGCGTCGCTTACCTCGGCTATATCGTGCTGCCATTCCTGCCGCGCGTCGAACTGGAACACCGCGCTGAGACCGTGGCCCTTCTGCTGCGCCGCTTCGTCCCTTATCTGCTGGTTGGCGTTGGTATCGTGCTGCTCAGTAGCCTGTTCTCAGCCGAGGCCAGCATCAGCAACGGCCAGCAACTACTCAACGATCCCTATGGACGCACGCTGCTCGTCCAACTGGTCCTGCTCACGCTCACGCTATTGCTGAGCCTTTATGCGCTCTTCGCCCTGCGCTCCCGCTTTACCCACCAGGCGCTGTTTCTCCCTGTCGTCAACGCCGAACTCCCGGCGCGCCGCACGCGTCAATCGGCCCTGGACCGGACATGGCGCCACTTCAAACGGGCGCTGAACGTGCAGACCTGGCTGGCGGCAGGCATCCTCCTGTGCGCCTCCCTGCTGTCCTTCTACGCGCCCCCCATCGTCTTTCCCAACACCACCTACAGCAATCCTCCGGCAGCGACCCAGACCACACCGACCGTCACGACGCAGACAAAACAGGTCGCGGGCCTCTCGCTGGCGCTCCAGGTGCTGCCGGGGCGCGTCGGTCAGTCGAACACCGTCACGCTCGCCATAAGTGATAGCAAAGGCGCTCCCGTGACCAATGCCCGCGTGACCTTGAGCGTCAATATGCAGATTATGGATATGGGGATCGCCAACAAGACCATTAACGGCGGCCATCCCACCTATAGCGCCACCTTCGACAAAAGCGAATCGTTCACCATGGCGGGCCTCTGGGTAATCCACGTGGCTATCCAGCGTCCGGGCCAGCCCCTGGTACAGACCTCGTTCCAGGTCAATCTAACGTCGTAGATTCGAGTCATGAGTAGCGGGTAGATATACTACCAAAGCCCTTTTTCAAGATGAGAATACATCCCATGCATCTCTGCTTCCACTACTCTTTGTGATATTATGGAGAAGTTGGTCTTTGCAATTCACTCTGGTACTAACGATTAGCGTAGAGTGCGAACATGCTAGTGACACTCGATGGGAGGTGCCAAATGGCAGCTTTAACAATTGAGCAACGACCGATCAGGTGGCACAGTGTGTGGACTGTGCTAGTAGGGGTGTTCTGGGTGGCCATAGTGGTGGGGATTATAGGAGGATTTTTCTTGCATTGGGACTGGACAGGATTCCGAGACAATGGGAATCTCTGGAATTGGTTGCAACTTCTGAGTGCTCCAGTTTTTGTGTCGGCATTGCCGTTTATATTCCGAGGGCAGCGGGATCAGGCTGATCCCCAGGTTGCAGATGATCAAAATCAGGAAGCCGCGCTGGAAGCATACCAGGAGCATATGTGTGAATTGCTACTGGATAAAAACTTGAGTGGGTCACAACCAGGAAGCGAGGTCCGGGAGGTAGCACGAGTACGAACATTGGCAGCACTGCGGCGGGTAGGGAAAAATCGTAAAGGGGACGTGTTACGGTTCCTCCATGAATCAGGACTCATCTACAAAGGCGAAGCGATTGTTGATCTGCGTGAGTCTGATCTGAGTGGAGCAGACCTGAGCAATGCCAGGTTAAGCGGATCCAACCTGTGGGGAGCCGACCTGCGGGAAGCCAACCTGAGCGGAGCCAATCTGAGCGGAGCCAACCTGAGCGAAGCCGACCTGCGTAGAGCCAATCTGAGCGGAGCCGACCTGCGGGAAGCTAACCTGAGCGGAGCCGATCTGAGTGGAGCCGATCTCAGCAATGCCAATGTGAACGGGGCCATCTATACTATGGAACAGTTGAGCAAGACTCGATCATTCCATAATGAGCAAATTTCCTAGCCAGGGGAGGCTGACTCCTGGACAAGGCTAATTCTCTCGTTCAGGAGTCAAATCGTGATGCCGAACAGCTGTTTGTTTATAAATCGCGAATTTGTGTAAGCCTGTTTCTACGCGGTCGCCTCCTGCGAACGCCTGTGTTCCTGTGCCCGTTCGCTATAGCCAACGGCACTCGCCGCGAGATTCTCTACCTCCGCCTGGCTCAGATCACGCGCAATCTTCGCAGGCGCGCCCAGCGCCAGCACCCCACCCGGCAACTGCTTGCGCTCCGACACCAGCGCACAGGCCCCCACAAGCGTCTGCGACCCGATCTTCGCGTGCGACAGCACCACGGCGTTTATCCCCACCAGTACACGGTCCCCCAACGTCGCGCCGTGCACCACCGCATTATGCCCGATCGTGCACTCGTCTCCGATCGTGAGAGGCGCATCGGCATCGACGTGCAGCGTACAATTATCCTGGATATTCGTCCCGCGCCCGATCACAATCGGTGCGCTATCCCCACGAATGACCGTGTTATACCAGACGCTCGCCCCACTGTGAATCGTGACATCCCCAATCACCACCGCTCCCGGCGCGATAAACGCATCGTCCGCAATGGTCGGCCAGACTCCCTTGAACGGCAAAATAGTCATGTTTCCTCCCGCGTACATAGCGACAGATAATCTTTTATGTTTATCTGTGCGGTGAAAAATATCTTCCCCTATTGTAAAAGATTTCACTGCCACGTGTAAAATCGCTCTCCGTCTTCGAATATGCATCAAGTAGTAAATAGCGTGAATGTTCGACGATTTTTGAGGTGAAACAGAGGAAATCGGCGCGAAACATAGGAATCGACGAGGAAGACGCTGGAGAAACCGCTCCCCATCAGGTATACTTTTCCTAGAGTTGTAAATTGTTGACGCGGAGCAAGGCCAGTCAAGAAAGGATCACTACTTGTGAACGAAGCTGAGATCAGCCAGTACATCACCGAGACATGTGAGGGCGTGGATGTTGTGACCGATTCGGGCAACAGCTTCTTCTTCTACAACCCGGATAAGAATGTTCCGCCAGATCACCGGTTTCCGTTTGTGACGCTGGTGACGAGCGATCTCTATGACCAGTTCTCCAATCTCAATCGCCCGTCAATCTTTCGCTTGAACATCGGCATCGGTAAGCAGGCTTTTCGCTCGCT
>DAOTTD010000274.1:0-6935 GCA_034438015.1 Ktedonobacteraceae bacterium
ACCAGGCGCTGAGATCTTCCTCACCCCGCAGATACGTTTTGGACAGCGGCGGACGGCCGAAAGGGATGCCTGGCTCCGCGCCCAGGAGCACGATGCGGCCCCGCCATCCCTCTTCTCGGAGGGTCACGGCCGCATTGCCACCGGCGAGCCCCGCGCCGACAATGACCACGACCTGCTCTCCTGTTGCCTTAGCATTCATCGTCTAGAATCCTCACGCTGAACAGATGCCAGTCATGAAAGAAAAGAAGGACGGGAGCCCTCTGCGCCTATCCGCTCTCCTGATTCTCTTTGCACATGCTCAACCTTCGTAGTGTACCACATCGTATGCCGTTACGAGCATTGGATCGTACACACAAAACTGTTCAGACGTACCCACTGCTGCTCTACTGAGAGCATGACAGCAGAAGAGACAACCGCATCCACTGCTGGCGGCTTCTTTGGTCAAGAAAAGTTGTGTTATAATGTGCTTGCGTATTTGGTATAACCGTCACTATATAAGAATGAAAGGACTCTGCAATGAAGTTGAACGCCAACGGCTTGAGTCATCTTGGTCTCAGAGTCACTAATCTAGCGCAGGCGAAACACTTCTATGTTGACGCACTCGGATGCCAATTGGTGAGGGAAACAGATGGAGGAATATTAGTCAACGTATCTGGAATGCTCGTCGCACTGTATGAGACCGATTCGGACTCTGCAAACTATGATCGCTTCAATCCGTTTCGAGTCGGTCTGGATCATCTCGCTCTAGCTGTAGAAAATCCAGGTATCCTGGAAGACCTGAAGCGGGATTTAGACGCGGCAGGGGTACGCAACAATGGGGTTGAGGAAGACCCAGAGACCCATAGCGAGTACATCAGCTTCTATGATCCTGATGGCATTGCGTGGGAGCTCTATTCAATTTCGACTCGTTCCGAGGTATAAGCCATTACTGATCTGTTACCGATTGCTATTGACAATTCTCGCCTTCTATCCTGCCGATTGGAGTCCCGTATGCGGTGACCAATAGCCCTCTATAATGAGATCCTGCCGGAGTTTCGCCGCTTCCATGCCGGGTTGATCGGTATCTCAGTTGATGGAGTCTGGTGTCACGCAGCTTTTGCAACACAGCCTCCCAGTCCGCGGGTGCTTCTAGACTGGGCGTTCTATATGACTGGCAGAGGAAGCGCGTTTGACCAGGTGAACGGGTAACAGGACACGTTGCGGCTCCGTTTCCTTGTGTTCTATGATATCCAGCAGCAAGCGCATAGCAGTTTCACCTGTTTCATAGAAAGGAAGATGCACAGTCGTAAGAGAAGGAATAGTATGGGCAGCTATAGGAATATCATCACACCCCACAACGGCACAGTCTTCAGGCACACGAAGTCCCCGATCATGCAGGGCGTTTAACACACCAATCGCCATGAAGTCGTTCTGAGCAAAAATAGCGGTGAGAGCAGGAACACGCTCGAGAAGCCGCTGAGCGGCTTCGTAGCCACCCTCAGCCTGCCAATTCGCTTCCTCTACCAGTTCAGCTCTGTACGCAATGCCTGCCGCTTCGAGCGCTTGTTGATACCCTCGCAAGCGGCTTTGGACAGCCCGGCGCTCTTGTGGGCCGATGATCGTTCCGATACAACGATGACCCAGTTCCAGTAAGTGCTGGGTTGCAATGAAACCTGTCTCCTGATGGTCAGAACCTACTCTAGCGGGACTGACACCAGGAATGTGAAACATGCTGACCACCGGCAACTTGCCCAGGAGCATCTCTCCCACCTGGGTGTTGTGCTCGAATTGCGGTGTCGCGAGTAAAATACCGTCGACGCGCCGTTCCATCAACAGACGAAGGTAGCGTTCGCTGTCGGACCCTTCCTGGTCAAGATTCCCGATGATCACACACTGCCCCTGGCGACGGGCTTCTCGCTCAGCTCCGACCACAAACTGAGCCAGGACGTAGTCGCTAAAGTCGCTGGCGACTACCCCTATCGTCCCGGTTCGCTGGCTGACGAGACTGCGTGCCAGGGTGTTTGGGACATAGTCCAGTTGTTTCGCAACCTCCAGAATCCAGGCCCTGGTTTCTTGAGAGACGGAGCCTTTGCCTTGTAAAACCTTGCTGACCGTCTGAAAGCTGACGCCAGCGCGAGCGGCGATATCTTTGATGGAGACAGATGCCATTGGTTGTAACTCCTCAATAGACGAACATTATTAGACGAACGTTCGTCTATTGAACATAACATATTCTCTTCCTTATTGTCAAGAGCCCTACAATATGCGTCTCTGCAACAGCCCTGCCAAAAAGGGGGGAATTTCTGAGATTTACAGGAGCATTTGTTTCAAAGTGGTGATTATCCACAAGGTAGGTAAACTCTACTATAAAAATTTTACTCAACAATATTTTCCCTTAAAACTCCCTTAGACTTTCCTCAGGCTTTGTTTCAAACCTTGACAGAATAAAGAAAATATATTACGCTTAAAAGCGAGCGTTCGCCTATCGAGGAGATACGACCAATGGCATCTGTCTCCATCAAAGATATCGCCGCTCGCGCTGGCGTCAGCTTTCAGACGGTCAGCAAGGTTTTGTACGAAGTTGCATTCTAAAATATCAATTCTGAAATGAGGAAAGCAGGTCATTGACTGAAGCCGCTCTTTGTCGGTCATGAGCCCAGGCTCGGGAGCGACGGCGGCAGCGGTCAGCTTGGGCGCACCATGGCTCAAGCCCTGGCCCCCGGCTTCTTCCTGACGGAACAGAATCGCTACTTGCTCATTGATGTAGACGGAAAGCTGACTCCACGCGGGCAGGCGATCATGAGCCATACGCCAGCAGGTCGATTGGGCGCGCTGCTCTGGTTGGTAAGTCCTGCTTCAGCCTTTGTTACTGGCATCGTGGTACCTGTCGATGGCGGCTTCTCGTCTTTTAGTGGTGTATAGACCTTTAAGCGAGAGGAGCGCATCATGGCCATTGGAAAAGGCTCAACGCAGGAAATCTTAACAGCAGAGGATGTCCAACAGCTTCTCGCGGAGGCATGCGAGGCGCTGCCCGTGGATGGAAAGCGCGTCCTGGTCATCATTCCAGATGGCACACGTACTGCGCCAATTCCGCTCTTCTTCCGCCTGCTCTACGAGCAACTTGGGCAGCGTGTAGCACAGCTAGATTACTTGATCGCCCTGGGGACACATCCTCCCATGTCTGAGGAGGCAATTGATACGTTAGTAGGCGTCTCGGCAGTCGAACGTGCAGAGCACTATCCCAAGGTGCGCATATTCAACCATCAGTGGTCGCAACCGGAAATGCTCCAGACCATTGGCCTGATCTCGCGCCAGGAAGCAGATCGCCTGACCGATGGACTGCTAGCTGATAACGTGCCTGTCACGCTCAACCGCCTGATCTTTGCATATGACCAGTTGATCATTTGTGGGCCGGTTTTCCCTCACGAAGTCGTGGGCTTCTCAGGTGGGGCCAAGTATCTCTTCCCTGGCATAGCAGGACCGGATATTATCAACTTCACCCACTGGCTCGGTGCCCTGGTCACGAGTATGCACACCATCGGCTTCAAGGACACACCCGTACGACGCATCATCCACCGTGCGGCAGAATTTGTAAAAACTCCTTTGCTCTGCATAGCCCTGGTACTCAAAGGCCATGAGCTCTATGGTCTCTCTATTGGCAGTTACCTTGACGCCTGGAGCCAGGCAGCCGATCTCTCTGCAAACCTCAATATCATCATGGTGCAAAAGCCCTTTGAACGCGTGCTCTCTGTGCCCTCGACAATGTACGATGACCTGTGGACAGCGGCCAAAGCCATGTACAAAACAGAGCCAGCCATTGCCGATGGTGGCGAGGTCATTATCTACGCGCCGCATCTCACGGAGATATCCTACACGCATGGGAAGCTGATCGACCAGGTAGGTTATCATGTGCGGGATTATTTCCTCAAACAGTGGGATCGCTTCAAAGATGTTCCTGGTAGTATTCTCGCGCACAGCACACACGTCAAAGGGGCAGGAACCTATGAGAAAGCCAGCGGCATGGAAACTCCGCGCATCCAGGTCACCCTGGCGACTAACATTCCCGAAGAACGCTGCCGACTCGTGAACCTGGGCTATGCAGACTACCGGGACATTGATCCCCAGGAATGGGAGGGCCGCGAACAGCAGGGTCTTTTGCTTGTCCCCCATGCAGGCGAGGTACTCTATCGCGCTCCTGACCTGGTTCTCGCAGGATCCTATAAGATAGAGAGATAGTATCCCAGGATGAAAGAAAGGAGTTCCTGATGACAACGGATGAAAAGAAAGGGAGACTGTAAGCATGACGAGGAAATTACGGTTCGGGATTATTGGCTGTGGCGTGATTGGTCCCGTCCACGCAGAAGCCATAAGCACCTTGCCCGATGCGCAACTGGTTGCCGTAGCTGATATCATCCCCGAGCTTGCACAGGAGCTAGCGGAGGCATTTCACGTGGCGCCCTATAGTGATTTTCAGCAGATGTTGGCACGTGAGCAACTCGATGTTGTTGATGTTTGTACACCCAGTGGTATGCATGGGGAACACGCTTGCCAGGTCATGCGCTCTGGGCGGAATGTGATCGTCGAGAAACCGATGGAGATCAGTCGTGCGGCGATTGAAGAGATGTTGCGAGTGCAGCAAGAGAACGGTGTGAAGCTAGCCGTCATCAGCCAGCACCGCTTCGATCCGGACACCGGTCAGGTGCATGACCTGATCGAGCAGCAGGCTTTTGGCCGATTGGTGCTTGGCAACGCCCTTGTGCCCTGGTGGCGCTCGCAGGCGTACTACGACAGTGGAGCATGGCGCGGGACCTGGGAACTAGATGGTGGTGGCATACTGATGAACCAGTCGATCCACTCAATTGATCTGTTGCAGTGGTTGATGGGCCCGGTCAAGAGCGTCTTCGCGTACACGGACACCCTGGTGCATCGCATGGAGACCGAAGATGTGGCGGTTGCCATCTTGCGCTTCGTCAACGGAGCCCTGGGCACGATCGCTGCGACGGCAGGAGCCTATCCTGGAACGGGCACGCGCATCGAGATATATGGCGACAAGGGATCGGCGGTGATCGAGGACGACCGCCTGAGCTACCTCCACCTGGCTCGGGATGATCACGAGAAAGTTGGTTCCTACGGTGCTGGTCGCGAGCAACGCACCCCCACCTCTCCTGCGGATCCGTCCGCGGCTCAGAATCCTGCTGCACTTTCCAGCAGAAGCCATGCTCTGCAGATCGAAGATATGATTCGGGCGATCCGTGAGAATGGCACCCCACTCGTTGATGGCTATGCCGCAAAGCACCCCGTCGAGATCATTCTGGGCATCTATGAATCGGCTCGTACTCACCGGGAGGTAACACTGTCATGATTCGCCTTTCTGCTTTCGCTGATGAGGTTTCCCCTGATCTGGGTGAACAGATTGCCGTGCTCAGTAGTGAGCAGATCCACTTCCTGGACTTGCGCAGCGTCGAGAATACGAATGTGCTGGATCTCACCGATTCGCAAGTAGCCAGGACCAAGGAAACGCTGGATGCGCACGGTATCGGCGTTGCTGCCATTGGCTCTCCCATCGGGAAGGTGCCCATCGATAGCTCGTTCGATGAGCACCTCCACCGTTTCGAGCGGGCCATTGCGCTGGCGCATGCCTTGCAGACGCCCTATATTCGCATCTTTTCCTTCTATCCTCCCGCAACTAAGGAGGAGAGAAATGACAGTAGTGCCATCAACCCAGCCGAGTACCGCGACGAGGTGCTGAGACGGCTGCGTGAAATGACTGCACGGGCGCGCGCGGCGGGCGTGATCCTGCTCCATGAGAACGAGAAAGGCATCTACGGTGATACCATCGCTCGCTGTGTCGATCTGCTGCAAAGCTGCGACGATACACACTTTCAAGCCGTGCTCGATCCCGCCAACTTCATTCAGTGCGGGCAAACGCCTTACCCCGATGCCTACGAGGCGCTCCGTCCCTGGTTGGGGTACGTCCATGTGAAAGATGCGCGCTCCGACGGCAGCGTCGTGGCTGCAGCTGAGGGTGTCACGCATTGGCCCGAACTTTTGCAACGTTTGCGGGCCGACGGCTATGATGGCTTCCTCTCGCTCGAGCCCCACCTTGCTCTCGCCGGTCAGTACCAGGGGTTCAGCGGACCTGATTTGTTTCGTCGTGCGTCCCAGGCCTTACAGCAAATGCTCAACACGATGGGCTGGGACTACTTCTAGAGAGAGTGTAGGGCGGCCCTGGTGGTCGCCTACGAGGAGAAATGCTATGAAATATGCCTTTAGGTACTCTTGCCTGCCCGGCGTGGTCCATCGAGCAAGATGCAGAGGCGGCCACTCGCATGGGTTACAATGGCGTTGAACTGCGCCTGCTCGACGGGAAGGTCATCGATCCGGTGACTGACCGTCTGAAGGTGATCCGGGCAACGGCCATCTGTCGAGATCACGGGCTGGAGGTCTGTGCTCTCGATACCTCGTGCAGCTTCAATGACGCCGATCCAGAAGAACGCGCATGGCAAATGGCGGATCTGCGGAACTGGATACGGCTGGCGCAGGATGTGCAGGTACCTCTCCTGCGTGTCTTCGGTGGACCAGGAAAGCCGGAGAGTGTTCCACAGCCGAGCGATCAGGAGGTGAACGAATGGGTGACCCAGTCGCTGCGCCACGTTGCTCCCGAAGCCGAGCAGGCGTTGATCACCATTGCCTTAGAAACGCATGACGCGTTCTCCTCGGCTCGTCGCGTGGCCGAAGTGTTACGGGCCGTGGACTCGGCATACGTTGCTGCTCTCTGGGACAGTTATCATCCCTACCGCGTCGGTGAAACTGCGCAGGAGGTGATCGAGGTCCTTGGGACACGTCTTGCCCATGTGCACGTCAAAGATGCACGCCGGGTAACGCCCGGTGGCTCGGCCTGGCAACTCACGCTCCTGGGCGAAGGAGAAGTGCCTGTGCGTGAGCAACTGAAGCTA
>DAOTTD010000275.1:0-61344 GCA_034438015.1 Ktedonobacteraceae bacterium
ATAATTATTTGGGCCGAACATTCCTTCAAATTTTTCCTCTCGTGCCTCTCTACAGGCTCGTGGATACTGACAGCTTGCTCACCCGAATAATTATACAGAGATGGCCCACAGAATCTTGGGATTTACAATATAGGGAAGCCAATGGGAGCAGAGAAAAAATTGTTCGTCCTAACAAATACCTTTACTTGTTTTGAAAAGTTGTTACAACTTTGCTACAATTTCTTTATACTCTCTTTACATTGACCTTGTATACTAATCCTGGAAGCTGTATGGTGGGTAGTCCCCACTATGGTTAAGAAAGGGATCTGCAATGAGCGACCAGCCAGTATTGCAGGATGAGTTCTTTATCTACGTGCCTCATAGTGTAGAGTCCCTCAATGTCGAGCCGGATTGCGAAAAGGAGAAAGCGCTTAATCACTCAGCCCACGAGGCGTGGATAAAGATCCCGCTGGCACGGCGCGTCGTCGTATATGCACACGTTTGCGGTGAAGACGAGAAAGAGCCTCTCTTCTCCTAAATAACGGCTAAATTCGTAAATCGGACGGAACCGCTTTCCTGGCTGTTCGTGGCGCTTACAAGCGCTACAATCAGCCCCCCCATCAAATACCCTCCACCTTCTTTTCAACCCATTAAATAGGCCTGAATGTGTGTCATTTCACGTTATTTCAAACACGCTCCCGCGCGCGAAATCATCCCCTCTTCCTCCGGGATGCTATGATAGAAAGTACGGAGAACGGCTCCGTAAAGCACAACAATACAGTACGCACCGACGTACGTAATTTTTGCTATAGATAGATAGATAGAAGGAGCGAGCACGATGAGCCACATACATGTGATGAGCGAACGCGTAGTAAACGCTCAACCAGAGGACGTCTACGCGGTCCTGACGGATTACAAGGCGAGGCGTCCACAGATATTGACGCCGAATTTCCTGGACTATACGGTCGAACAGGGTGGTCAGGGTGCAGGCACCGAGATAAGTTATCGCCTGCGCGCCGCCCGCCGCGAGCGCTCCTATCATATGATCGTGAAAGAACCTCTGAAGGGCTGGGTCATCACCGAAAGCGACCAGCACTCGTCGCTGGTGACGACCTGGACGCTTTCACCTGAGGACGATGGTCTGCGCACGCGGGTACGTGTGGATAGCGAATGGGAGGGCGGCACCGGCGTCGGCGGCTTCTTCGAACGCACGTTTGCCCCCATGGGCCTGCGCCGCATCTATAACAGTATGCTTATCTCGCTGAACGGCCTGCTGCGCCCAGCCGATAGCACATTCCTCGTCGAGACGAGCGAGGATGACGCGGATATTGCGTCGAGCCTGCGCGTGATCCTCATAGGAGTGGCCGTGGCGGCAGCCCTGGTGACGGGATTTGTTGTTGTGCGCAGGTTGCGCAATTCGTAGTATAATGCTGCGATTTATGGTGTAGGGACGCGATTCATAATGTAGGGGCGCGGTTTACAAGCCCGCCGCGCCGGATATCATTTACCGTGCGCCGGCCTGGGGGGCGCGGCAGGCTTGTAAACCGCGCCCCTACATCGGTTGGTTGTTTGGCGGACTTATAAATTGGCGCTCCTACATCTCGCGTTTGACTTTTTGCCCTTTCCATGCTACAGTTCTCATAGATAAAAGACCCAGCAATCTCAAGATCAGGAGGTGTCCAGGTGGCTACCACCATCACTATCGTGTACTCGCACAGTGTAGTTTCGCTTGCCTGAGTACACCGGTCATCGATAGCATTCTTCACGAACAGGTTGTCGGCTGTTCTTTAGCGCTTATGACCATAGGTGTGTCCGACCCTATGGCATTTTTTGCCTCCGCGAACCGTGGCTATCCTCTACCAAAGCGATCCGACATGACGCGCCGCTGACTACACTGTCTCCCCTCAATTTTTATACTCTCATTTTTGCTACCTTCTCTACATCTTTAAGGCATGCTCATTCTCACTATGGAGACAGAATATGGACGCACCTGCTGACATGAATTCACAATCATCATCGACAGAGGTATCCGTTGCAGCGACACAGAAGTCGCACTTCTTTATCAATCGCGCTTTTGCACTGCTCTGGACGGGGCAGACGATCTCAGAGTTCGGTTCGCGCATTACGCGCGAGGGAGTCCCTTTGGCGGCAAACCTGGTGTTGGGCGCGACTGCTCTACAGATGGGGCTGCTGGCCGCGCTCGGCATGCTACCCATTTTGCTGGTAAGCCTGCTGGCGGGCGTGTGGGTGGACCGCGTGCGCCGCCGCCCCATCTTGATCATAACTGATGTCAGCCGCGCCCTCCTGCTGCTATCAGTTCCTGTTGCTGCCCTGCTGGGCGTGTTGCGTATCGAGCAGTTATACGTTGTCACGGCGCTCGTAGGTGCTCTGACCGTCTTTTTTGAGGTGGCACACCAGTCTTTTCTGCCCATAATAGTCAGGCGCGAGCATATCGTGGAGGGCAATAGCAAGCTGAGCGCGAGCAGTTCGCTGGCGGAAGTGGGTGGACCCGCCCTGGCAGGCGTGCTGGTGCAGGCGATAACGGCCCCTTTCGCTATCCTCCTCGACGCGCTCTCCTTCCTGGCCTCGGCGCTATGTATCGGGCTCATTCGCGAGACTGAACCCGCTCCTGTAGCGGAACGCCAGCAGCTCTGGCGCGATATGCGAGAAGGGTTACGTATGGTGCTGGAGAACCCGGTATTGCGCGCCATCGCGCTCAGTACGAGTACGCGCAGTTTCTTTGGCGGCACGTTTGCGGCCCTGTACGGTCTCTACGTGATCCGCGTATTGAAGGTGACGCCAGCTTTGTTTGGCGTGCTGGTCGGAATGGGAGGCGTGGGCGCGCTGCTGGGTGCGTTTATGGCGCGCCCACTGGTGCGCCGCTGCGGAATAGGACCCGTGCTGATCGGCTCAACGCTGCTCAGTAGCGCGCTGCTGCTCACGACTCCGCTGGCGACCGGCCCCCAGGTTGGAGTTGTGCTGCTGCTTTTGTTTGCGCAATTGCTGGGCGACTGCGCGTACGAGGTCTACATCATCCACTCTACGAGCCTGCTGCAGATGCTGGTCCCGCAAGGCTCGCTGGGCCGGGCGAGCGCCAGTATGCAGTTCCTGGCAGGCGGCATGGTTCCCCTGGGCGCACTGCTGGCGGGCGTCGTTGCCGAGGCGATCGGTATGCGCGCGACGCTGCTGATCGCCTCGCTCCTGGCGTTTGCGCTTTCGTCTGCCTGGCTGATTTTCTCGCCAGTGCGAGGACTACGCCATCTGGATGATAAGGAGAATTGAGAAGGAAGACTGCTGTAGTGGCGTGAGAGGCACGCCGGCAAGGTCGTCGTCACTCTTCTCGAAGAGATGGCAATGACCTTGCTGGCAAGATCAGGCGCTGACCCTATAATGTTATGGTGCAGGGCGCTGTGGGAGAATTACCAGCACCACGAGCGGTAGCAGGATGATCAGCGTGGTAACTCCAAGCGCCTTCAGTGCTGCGTGCTCGCGTGCCTCCAGGCCATCTTTCTCCCAGGCTGCTGCACGACGTAGCGTGAGAAAAACGGCGATCGTATAGGTCACAATTGCCAGAGCGAAGCCGACAGCCAGGATAATCAGGTTCGTTTGCTGTTGCAGCGTAAACTCTGTAATCAGTTGGTGCACAAGCGCCATGATGAGAAGGGTCACGATGGTGATACCTATAAGCAGCTCTAGCGGGATCAGGCCTACCAGAGTGCCGTGCCATCTTTCGTTTGCCCAGAAGGACCAGGACGCTCGTACCCGTCCCCTGGTATCAGAAAAGTGTAGAGACATGGTATCCTCCTTTGAATACCCCCCTCTTACTCTTCAGTCGATAGATGTCCTGAATCAAAAGCACCCTAAAGAGGTTAATCATCCACATAACAGTGTATAGTTGAGGCTTCACGCTATAATCACGAGTAGTAGCTATAATATCACAATATATTCACAATAAATGCAATTCTCGTTACGCTTTCTGGGTGCCTATCGCGCTATGCCGTTGCAGCCACCAGCGGCGTACGGCGATCAGCGGCGTACGGCGATCAGCGCCCATATACCCTCTATGATGCCGAAGGGCCATGTGCCCGACAACCAGCCATAGAGCGAGGAGGCCGCGCACGCCAGGGCGAAGAGCAGTATCCACCATGGCGAGCGCTTTTCGAGCGTGTAGGCGACGAGCATAACCGTCACCGCACACGCTCCGAACAGGGTGAGTGTAGTCATTTTATCCCGTGATTGCGCCCTCGGATGCCGATGCGACTAGCTTGACATATTTTGCCAGGACGCCCGATTTGTACTTAGGGGCCGGTGCCTGCCAATGCTCAAGGCGGCGCGCAATCTCCGCGTCGCTCAGAGCGATCGTCAGGGCATTGCTCTCGGCGTCAATGGTAATGGTGTCGCCGTCCTGTACGATCGCGATGGGGCCGCCGTTCTGGGCCTCCGGCGCTATGTGCCCGACCATCAAACCGTGCGTGCCGCCGGAGAAGCGACCATCGGTGATCAGTCCGACCGTCTCGCCGTAGCCCTGGCCCACGAGCGCGGCGGTTACCGCCAGCATCTCACGCATGCCCGGACCGCCTCTGGGACCCTCGTAGCGAATCACGACGATGTCACCGTGCGTAATTTTGTGATTCATGATGGCGTCGAAGGTCTCCTCCTCGGAATTGAATACCTTCGCGGGCCCGGTATGGCTCGTGCTTTTGAGGCCCGCGATCTTGCAGACCGCGCCTTCCGGTGCCAGGTTGCCCTTGAGGATCACCAGCGGACCTGTGGGGTGCAGGGGCTTCTCCAGCGGCATCACGACGCTCTGTCCCTCGGCAAGAGCGGGCGCGTAGGCGAGATTCTCCGCCATCGTCTTGCCCGTCACGGTCATTACGTCGCCGTGCAAGAAGCCAGCTTCCAGCAAGACCTTTAGCACGGCCCACGTGCCGCCGATGCGATCAAGGTCGGCCATCACATATCTGCCGCCCGGCTTGAGATCGGCCAGGTGCGGAACCCTGTGCCCGACGCGTGTGAAGTCATCGATGGTGAGCGGCAGATCCATCTGGCGAGCAATCGCGATCAGGTGCAGGACGGCGTTTGTGGAGCCACCGAGCGCCATGACCAGTGTAATAGCGTTCTCGAACGCCTCCTTTGTCATAATGCGCCGTGGCGTGAGATCCTGCTCAATCAGGCGTACGACCGTCTGGCCCGCCTCGTAGCAATCCAGCGCCTTGCGCGTCGTGACGGCGGGCATCGACGAGCCGCCGGGCAGGCTCATGCCCAGAGCCTCGATGGCCGAGGCCATTGTGTTGGCCGTGTACATGCCGCCGCACGAGCCAGCGCCCGGTATCGCGCTGCACTCGACCTCTTTCAGTTGCTCGCGGCTGATCTTGCCCGCGCTATACTGTCCGACCGCCTCGAAGACGCTGACGATATCCACATCCTGTCCGTGGCACACGCCGGGCAGGATCGTCCCGCCGTAGACAAATAGACTGGGAACGTTCAGACGCGCCAGGGCCATCAGGCAGCCGGGCATGTTTTTATCGCAGCCGCCGATCGCCACGACGCCATCGAAGCGCTGGGCGCTGCTCACCAGTTCGATCGAATCGGCGATCACCTCGCGGCTGGGCAGCGAAAACTTCATGCCCTCGGTCCCCATCGAAATACCGTCGCTCACCGTGATGGTCCCGAAGATCTGTGGGACGCCGCCGCCGATGCGCACACCCTCGCGCACCTTCTCGGCCAGACGATTGATATGCGAATTGCAGGGTGTGATCTCGCTCCATGTGCTCGCCACGCCGATCAGCGGCTTATTGAAATCCTCATCGGTCAGACCGACCGCGCGCAGCATTGAGCGGTTGGGGGCGCGTACGTCACCTTCCGTGATCATCTTACTGCGGCTATTTAACGCCGTGGGTATCGAGCTTGTAGACCCGTTCGTCTTGGGCATACTGGCAACGCATCCTTTCTTGTCCGAGCATAATGCTCTCCTTGAACGAACGCAGAACAACCACATTCCGTCCATGTAGCTTACCGGTGGCGGCAAATAACATCCACAGCCTTTGTGGATGTTGTGAGCTTCCATGTCCTCTGTTGTTCTGCGGCAGGTGCGATGAAAATTGACCGTGGAGGGGTCCCTATGGGGGCCGATGCATGGTTGGTTCGTTCTCGCATCTGCTCAATGTTGCACCATTATACACGAGATTCGTGGGTGTAGCCAGTAGGGATGGGGCTGGCCCCCATCCGGTTGGGCGAGAACGCCACTGCCTGGCCTGATCGCGCTCCCTGAGCCGGATGGGGGCCAGCCCCATCCCTACTAACCAACGACCGGTCGTTGTTTGCCTATTTGCCCAGGAGCCACTCCGTTTCACGCAGGTTGTGCAGCGTCTGCTGATATTCAAGGGGAAATGCCTGCTCGGTAAAGACCTGTAAGGCGCTGAGATAATACTTGCGCGCCTGTTCAAGGTTTTCGCGCTGTTCCTTATCGGTGCGCCTGCGGTGAACGTTCCCCAGGCTCACCAGCGTTGCAGCCCGCTCGACCGGAAACGCATCGGGCGAGTAAACCTCTAGCGCCGCCTCGCAGCAGACGATAGAGCAGCGCAGATTCATGTTCTCGCTCATGCCGATCTCTTCAGCGCGCGTGTGCTGGAAGATAGAAGCCAGCCTGGTATTGATCGCGGCCCACTCTCTTGGAAAATCCTTCTGCATAAAGACCTGCAGTGCGTCCAGAAAGCACTTTATGGCCTTTTTCAGGTTGTCCGAGCGCTCTCCGATCGTTCGTTGCCGGTAAGCGTCGCCGAGATTGATCTGGGCTGTGGCCCAGACCATCGGAAACGCCTCCCGCTGTATAGTGTGGAGTGCTCGCTCGTGACAGGCAATGGCGTATTCGAGGTTGTCGCGCAATTTGTCCTGTCCGCGCTGCATGTAGGCACATCCCAGGTGCGTCTGTAACATCGACCATTGCTCCGGGAAGGTCTCGCGGTCGTAGACCCAGAACGCATCTTTGAAGCTGGTGATGGCGCGTTCGATAAATTCTCTTTGCCCGCTGGCGACTCCGTAGTGCTGGTAAGCTAGACCGAGCTGCACATGCGTCCTGGCGTATTGGAATGGATAGCGCTCGAAGGTATAGGTACGCAGCGCCGCCTCGTGACAGCCGATTGCCTGCCCGAGCATCTGCGTGTACTCCGCCTGCGATTGTGGATGAGGGCCCTGTAGTAGCGTGTAGCCCAGCTCATTCTGTAACTCGGCGATCACCTCTGGCGCGACCTCTTTATCTTGCCTGGCTCGCTCGATGGTTTCCTGCAACAGGAGCACATGTTTCTTTGTCGTCCGCTCGGGCCTGCGCAAGCGTGCCAGCAGCAAACGCGCCTCCTCGGCCTGCTCCAGCCAGGCGGGCAGATCGAGGACGAAGCCTCCGTAGGTATTGACATACGCCTCGCTGATGGCCGTCGCCGTGCCTCCTCGCTGGCGTGCATTGCACAGAAGCGCCTGGAGGTACCGCATCTGCCGTTTCATCTCTATATGATCCTCGACCTGGGCAACAATTAACCTTTCCAGCTCTTTATCGCTTCCACGCTCCATGAGGAGCGCGTTGCTCTCTAGAAAGTGACGCCCTTTGCGAAAATCGCGCATGCTGATATTAATCCACTCAACAAGTTGTTGAAAGAGGTCGAAACCTAAGGGATTGTCAAAATCGAGCATGAGTATCGTATCCTCTTCTATTTGCTGTTTGCAACGAACCGATCTCCATGCTGCATTAAGAGGTGTATATATGCGCAAATAGATGTCATGCAGCAGTAAAAAGATGGGTCGGTAAAAAAGTCCCCTTACATGCATGATAGGCTATGGAACGTCATAATGGAATATCAAAGGGTTAACATTGCCTTATCATCTATCGCATCAAGAGAGTAACTCCTCCGTCATCGGCTTTTCCGTGCATAACAGAATTTGTGCGGAGTAACTATTCGCTGCATAGTACTACGAACGTCATCCCTCACTTCTAGCCTCTGATGCGGGACGAGGGCCATATTCAAGCAAGCGCATTACCGCGCCTGGAAAGTGCCTTCTCATAAGGAGAAGTTCGCAGGCCCATCGAGTTTTTGCTTGACTCTGCCGTTGCTGGTTTCACCTGTCCAGTAGACTTTTTCATCCATCCAGTCTCTATGCACACCTCAGAACGTAGGCATTGCCTGAAGCTATAGATGTTAACGAAACAGGCGAATAACGATAACTCTATTGAGCAGATAGATACAGAAGTTTTCCTGTAAAGACTTGACAGTTCTCGTATCTGTATGTTATATATCTAATAGTTATATAACATACAGATATGGGAGCTGTCTTTATGGCTAAGGAAAACAAGAGTCGTTATGCGATTCTGGGGATGCTGACATTAGGGCCGGCGTCGGGCTATCAGATCAAGAAACTGATGGAGCAGAGCACATCCAACTTTTGGAGTGAGAGCTATGGGCAGATTTACCCTATCTTGAAGCTGCTCACAGAGGAGGGTCTGACCACCAGTCACACAGAGAAGCAGGAAGGCAAACCTGAGCGTAACATTTATACCCTGACCCGACAGGGCAAAGAGGAGTTGGTGAACTGGCTGGGGGAAGCAGTAGAGGAAGCTCCGGAACGTATGGAGCTTTTACTCAAGCTGTTCTTCGGCCAGCTCCTCCCTGTAAGCACAAATATCGCGCATATTCAGCGTTTTCAGGAGATACAGCGCAGCCTTCTGTGTAAATATCAGGGCATTGAAGCTTTCCTGCAAAACTGTGTGCAAGAGGAGGGCCAGGACGAAATCCAGTACGCCTATTCGCTGATCACCGTGCGCCATGGCATTTACCGCTGTCAAGCACTACTGGCCTGGAGCGAAGAAACGCTCGCAACACTACACAAATTGCAGGATAAAGAACAAGATGTAGCCCAGACGGGCATTTTTTAAAGAAGGAGACACGACTATGGCACAACTTATCCCAGGGCGTTTTACTGCCCAGCGCGACGAGTCGTTTGTAGTGTTCATTATTGGTATGCGTGTCAATAAAATCTTTGCTTTGCGAAAATGGATCATGACGGCCAGGGCGATGGGACCGATGCTGCGCACACTCTACCAGCACCCTGAGAAAGGCTTTCTGGGCGCACAAACGTTTCTGAACTGGCGCGGCGTTACTACTGTGCAATACTGGCGTTCATTTGAGGATCTGGAAAAGTTTGCTCACGACAAAAATGACCCTCATCTGGAACCCTGGCGGCGTTTCAATAAGCTGGTTGGCACGGATGGCAGCGTGGGCATCTGGCATGAATCGTACCCGGTAGAAGCTGGAAAATACGAGTGCGTTTACAACAACATGCCCGTCTTTGGCCTGGCAAAGGCGACAAAACATGTCCCTGCCGTTGGGCACCGTGAGACCGCGCGGCGGCGCCTGGGCGGTGAGAACGAGCCTGCCGTGCCAACACCTGCTCAGACTATTTGAGAAAAGAGTTCTGAATAAGACGTCGAGTGCTAGCGTGGTTGCATGCGTATGGCGCCGTCCAGTCGAATCACTTCGCCGTTGAGCATGGTGTTTTCGATAATATGCTTTGCCAGGGCCGCGTACTCGTCGGGGCGTCCCAGGCGCGGAGGAAAGGGAACCTGCTGGCCCAGGGAGATACGTGCCGGCTCGGGCAGCCCTGCCAGCATCGGAGTCTCGAAGATGCCGGGCGCGATGGTCATGATGCGAATGCCGTAGCGTGCCAACTCGCGTGCAATGGGCAGTGTCATGCTCACGATACCCCCTTTGGAGGCCGAGTATGCCGCCTGCCCGATCTGCCCATCGAAGGCGGCGACCGAGGCGGTGTTAATGATAACGCCACGTTCACCCTCGGCGTCGGGCTTGTTCTCGCTCATCGCGGTGGCAGTCAGGCGGATCACATTAAAGGTCCCGATCAGGTTCACGTTGATGACCCAGCTGAACGACTCCAGACTGCTCGGTCCGTTTTTGCCCAGCACGCGTTCGGCGGTCCCGATGCCTGCGCAGTTGATGGTGACGTGTAGCGCGCCGAAGCTGTCTAATGCCGCCTGCACCGCCGCCTTAACGCTGGCCTCGTCGGTGACGTTGGTCGACACGAATTGCGCCGCGCCGTCCAGTTCGTCGGCCAGCGCCTTCCCTGCCTCGCTGTTGAGATCAGCGATGATCGCCTTCGCACCTGCCTGTGTCAGCAGGCGCGCACACGCCGCACCGAGGCCGGATGCGCCACCTGTCACGAGGATACCTTTGTTTGTGAGCTCCATTGTTACTGCCTTTCTTCTTTGCTTTGTTTAAGCAACCACGTGTAGAGTTGTTGGTTGGCATATGTGCGCGTCCACGCGTCGTGATCTACGTCGGGGTAGATGGTGAATTGTACATTGCCGCCACATGCCTTGAGCCGCTCGACCATCTGTTCGCTATGCTCTACAGGTATAACGATGTCATTGGCACCGTGAAATGTCCAGACCGGCACGTCTTTGAGCGCGTAGACCGCCGATGGGTCGCCTCCTCCACAGATTGGCGCGATGGCCGCGAAGCGCTGCGGATAGGCGATTGCCAACCCCCAGGTTCCGTAACCGCCCATACTGTTGCCCGTGACATAGATGCGATCGGCGTCAATCGCATATGAACTCTTGATCTCGTCGAGCAACATGCCGAGCACGTGCAGCTTCGTCATCCAGCCCTCGAATAGTGCGCACTGCGGCGAGACGACGATGAATGGAAATTTCTGCCCCTCTGCGATCAGTTTCGGCGGCCCGTGGCGCTTGACCTGCTCCAGGTCCGCGCCGCGCTCGCCCGAGCCGTGCAGATAAAGCAATAGCGGCCATGCTCGCTGTGGATCGTACTCCTCTGGCATGTAGAGCAGGTAAGGGAGCGAGACAGGGACGGTGACCTGCCCCTGCAGGATATGTGCCTGTTGTGTGTTGTCCATAATGATATACCCTTGGAGCGAAGCGAAAACGTAGATGAGGCCGGCTCTCCCCCTGTGCCGAATGGGAAGCCTATACAAGCATGGCAGGGAGATAGATCTATCATGGCCTTGTCTATTTTCCTATCCTATCGTATCGTTCAAATAGCGTTCTCTTGTGGAGTACCCTATCTATGATAACACTGCCTTTCAACATGTATGTATACGCGTTGATTGCGGTGAACACTCTGCACACCGCACGGGATCACCTGTGTGTGGCCCTGGCCGGCAAGATACCGCTTAAATGATGGACTGCGATGAAAAACAGCGCGGTCCATCATTAAGCGACAGTCCTCATTGGGACAACGATAGGTCCGTTTCCACAGCGGCATGGCTTGCTTGTGCCCACAACCGCTACAGGTCTTTGACGTCTCGCGTTCATCTATCAGAATCAACTCTTTCCCATACCGCACACACTTGTAGACCAACATCTGCACAAACGTGTACAGCCCCCAATCGTTGTACACCGCCCGGTTGCGATGCCGGTTCTTCTCCTGATATGCGTTGGTGCCCGTCTGCCGTTGGGAAAGATCTCCGACTACAACGGTGCTCTCAACCACTTTGTGGGCAATGAGATGGGATGCCTTATGCTTACTGTCACGGTGTTTGTTGCGCTTCTGTTGTGGAGTATATCATTACACAACACTCGGGCGTGGCATAAACGTTGCTGGGAGTGGCTCCCAGTGCCAGCACCATCAGTCGGCTCAACCGCGATCTGGAGCAGCAATTCACCGCTTGGCGCGAACGCCGACTGCAAGAGCACTGGCGTATTGTCTATCTCGATGGCGTACATTTCAGCATTCGTCATGGAGACAAGGCTGATGCCACCATCATTTTAACCGCATCAGGGGTTGATTTGGCAGGAAACAAAGAGGTTCTGGCTCTGCGAGCCTGCGCCGAGGAAGACAAAGTAGGCTGTGTCTTTGTAGCATATCCTGGCACCATCTCATGCTCACAAGCCGATTGAGCACAAACAGACGGTGTTTTGTCCGGTAGCATCTTTTGGCAGCGATTCCGGTTGTCTTTCTCCCCGAAATACGCCCTGCTTGTTGGGCAACGCGCCACAGACTTTGACTGTTCCTGAAACGGTCGCCTCACAAACTCCGCCCAAACGAACCAGACGCGTTGGGGCACATCCGCCGAAGCGGTAGCCAGTCGGTGAATGCGAGGCCGAACAGGAGACATGAAGAGCAAGGACATCATGGAACATGGTGTGCTCAGGAGCATTGGGATCGGGGTTTCTGTTGCACCCATCTAGCGAATTTGTGACGGCAGTGTGATGGTGCCATCCCCTTTTGTGATTGAGCGGTGAGACCGGTGTTCTAGACCATCATTAGGAACTTTTGAGATGGGCGAGAGCAAACTCGCCCGAGCATGTTCAGCAAAGAGATGACCCAATGAAAACGATTGAAGACAAACAAACGGCCACACCGTTGCAGACGACGGCTCCGGCCAAGATTGAAAGACGATATGATGTTGATTGGTTGCGGGTGGTGGCCGTCTTCTCGGTCATCGCTCTGCACAGTGCAGTCATCTTCTCGTCTGGTCAGTTTAACGTCAAGCACGTCCAGCCCTCTTTGACCGTGGATACCATCCAGACCTACCTTTCTGTCTGGATCATTCCGTTGCTCTTCGTCCTCGCCGGAGCTGCAACCAAGTTCGCGCTGGACCGGCGAACGCCCAAAGAATACTGTTCCGAGAGGGTGAAACGTTTGCTGGTTCCGCTTGTCATCTGGTTGTTTGTTCCAGCGATCGCCGCCACCGTCTTTGGCTGGGACTTCCTTTTCCAGCTCCCAGGAAACCCCCGTCTCGCCTTCACGGTCGTCGGAACCGGTCATTTATGGTTCATCGGATATTTGTTCGGGTTCTCCCTGATCGCGCTCCCTCTCTTCGTCTTCCTGCGCAAACCGACTGGAGTGCGAATCATCTCCTGGCTTGCCAACATTTGCGAGAAACCTGGGGTGATCTTTCTTTTAGCGATTCCATTGATGGAAATATCCCCCGCAGACAACGACAACCTCCTCCTCCAACTTTTCTACCTGTTCTACTTCATCTACGGCTTCATCATTTTTTCCGATGCTCGCTTCGGACGCGCCATCGACAAGCAGACCTGGTACGCTCTGGCGGCTGGAATAGCCCTGGTCATCATGATTATGTTCATGGCGGAAACCAAAATGCACATCGATAGCAGGGTAGACAGAATCCTTACGGTATTCAACCGCTGGTGCTGGGTCATCGCCTTCCTCGGACTGGGTCATCGCTTCCTGAACCGGACCAACCGAGTGCTGCGCTACCTGACCGAGGCTTCTTATCCGATCTACATTCTCCATTTCTTGATACTTGCGCTGATCGGCTACTACATCGCCGGACTGGGCTGGCCCGTTGAGCTAAAGTACCTGACCATCCTCAGCCTGGCTGTCGCGGCGACGGTGTTGGCTTACGACCTCCTGGTGAAGCGGACGAATGTCACCAGGGTCCTCTTCGGGATGAAACCAAAGAGGGCATTGACCCCAAGGAATGCTAGTGCAAATAGGAAAAGGAGAAGAACCATGAATATCTCAGATGTCATGGAACGTCATCAAAGTGAAAGTACCATGACAAAACTAGCAAGATTGCTGCTCATCTGCGGTATCCTCTCTTCGCTGCTTCGTGTCGCTACCGACATACTTGCGGCCATGTGGTATCCGGGTTACAGCTACATTGATCAAACTATGAGCCAGCTGGCGGCGATCGGAGCTCCGACCAGACCATTCCAGATTGCTCTTCTCGCCGTGTACGATGCGCTTGTGATCGCATTTGGAATAGGCGTGTGGGGATCGGCTGGTCGAAAGCGCTCCCTGCGCGTCACGGGAATTCTGCTGGTCATATTCGGGGCCATCGGACTCGTGGAGTTGCCGTTCCCCCAAACGGCTATGCAGTTGCACGGAGGGTTAGCCGCCGAAACCATGCACATAATCGTCACGAGCGTGGGCGTTCTCTTGATAGTGCTGTTCATCGGGTTCGGGGCGGCTGCACACGGGAAGGGCTTTCGCCTCTACTCGATCGCGACGATCCTGACTCTCCTCGTCTTTGGCGCTTTGGCGGGTCTGCAGGCTCCCCAAGCCGCGCAATTTTCGGCCCCATGGATGGGAGTCCTAGAGCGCGTGAGCTACTATTCCTACCTGCTATGGATACTGGTATTCGCCGTCGTTCGCTTACGTGTTGTAGGGAAAGAGTCCCAAGATCACATCAATCACAGCATGAAGGGCCTGCAAGTGTGAAATTGACCAAAAGATAGGTTGTACCATAGAACTGAGGCTGAACTTAGGTATAAAGCGGCACGAGACGGCTCTTGTACACCGCTTGAAGACGTTCGCCTTGTTGCCATGAATACGAAGCCTCGCGAGATGCTCGACATCTGAAAAAGCCTTCTCGACATCCGAGAACAACCTGTTTTTAGGCGCAGGAAAGAAGAAAAAGGGCAAGCTTAGCCTCAGTTCTATGGTACATACTACCTTTTCGTCAAAATCGCACTGACGTTCGATGTCGCCCAGGCGACAGGAATGATCATGAAAATTGATTGCGCAATCTGTTTTGCATCCTTCGGGACCTATTTTCGAAGGACAGGCCAATGCGACCTCTCTGAGGAGTTCCTCTTTAATGAAGTAGGCCGTTGGCGAGGTACCATTGCTGGCCCTGCTCCATCGGCCTCTTCCCGAACCACACAGGACCGTTTCCGTGTCATGTGGCTCTCCAGTAGAAACATTCCATCGGTTCAGAATAAACACATCTCGTGCTCTTCCCCAGAAGAATGTTTCTTCCTGCGCTGCTTCCCCCTGTAGACGACCTTCTCGTCTTCGCCTTCAGAGGCGTGACTCTCACGAGTAGTATCAGCGTAAAAGAAAACCTGGCGTACCTCATTCCTAACGTGCCCTCCCCCTGAGCGCTGGAACTACAGCGGTGTTGCATTGTTCATGCATTCTATTAAGGATACCGTGACTCCCTGGTGATAACACTCAACTACACGGCATTGCCATTGTGGGATGCTCTCTTGTTGCGACTTGCCACGGGTGTTAGACTCTCTAATATACCTATAAATTATAGAAGGAATGCCAATTTGGAGATGAAACAGGGGCGCGCACGCCTGCTTGAACGGCAGGTCGAGCGTCTGCGAAAACGTATAGATCTGCTAGAGGAGCACAGTAACCGCTATTCATGGGCGCGCGTGACCATCTTTTTAGGTGGACTCACACTGGCGGCGCTGGCTTTCTTCTTTGTGAATAGATGGATAGGGATAGCCGTGGCAGTGGTCGCCATCGTGCTCTTTACGCTGGTGGCGCGCTGTCATGATCGCATCGAGCGCAGCCTCGCCCGGCACCGGATACTTGCCTCGATCAAGGCGACGCAGATTGCGCGTGTCCGCCTGGACTGGGAGGCGATCCCCGCTGCTCCCACAACCGCTCCCATTGTGGATCATCCCTTTGAGATCGATCTCGATATCAGCGGACCGCGCTCACTTTACCAATTGCTCAATACGGCGGCCTCGCGTGAGGGCGGCCAGCGTCTCCTGGACTGGCTGTTAAGTACGACGCCGGATCTGCAGGAGATCCGCCGCCGTCAGACGCTGGTGCGCGAGCTGGCACCGCTGATACTCTTCCGCGATAAGCTGCTGATGAACTCCCTATTGGCCTCACGCCGTGCCTCCGAGCAACTGGAGGGTAACCGCCTGTTGCGCTGGTTGGCAATGCAATCTCAGTCCACATCTCTGCTGCTTTTACTGCTGGGCGCGTCAGCGCTGTGCGTTGTGACCGTTGTGCTGATTGTCCTGAACGTCTTTTTTGCCTTTCCTTATTACTGGCCGCTATCTATCGTCGCCACGCTGGCCCTGTTCTTTTCGACGGCCCATCTGCGCGGCGACCTGTTCGGAGACTCGTACTACCTGCGCGACGCCTTCGCGACGCTGAGCACGGTTTTCGAATACCTGGAGCGCTATCCCTACGGGCGACACCAGCACCTCAAGAAACTGTGCGAGCCCTTCTTCGCGGACCGCGCCTCGCGCCCTTCGCTCCTGCTGACGCGTACTGCCCGCATCGCATCCGCTTCGACCCTGAAAAACAATGGCATCCTCTGGCTGCTCGTGAACGCCGTCGTGCCGTGGGACGCGTACTGCGCGTATCGTCTGCAACGGTACAAAGCGCAGATCGCCGCGTGCCTCCCGCTGTGGCTCGATGTCTGGTTCGAGCTGGAGGCGCTCTGCTCCCTGGCAACCTTCGCATACCTGAATCCGGACTATACCCTGCCCGATGTCCTGCCTGCCACCATTCAGAGCGGGCAGAGTGTCTTCAGCGCCGCCGATGTGGGGCACCCACTGATCCCACCAGAAAAAAAGGTCACTAATAGTTTTGTGATCAACAATCTGGGCGAGGTCGATATCATCACAGGCTCGAATATGTCCGGCAAGAGTACGTTTCTGCGCACGCTGGGTGTCAATCTCTGCCTGGCCTATGCGGGCGCGCCTGTCAACGCGACTACGCTGCGCACCTCGCTCTTCAGGATTTTCACCTGCATTCGCGTCAGCGATTCGGTGACTGATGGCTATTCTTACTTTTACGCGGAGGTGAGGCGTCTCAAAGCCCTGCTGGTCGAACTGGCGTACGCGGACCAGTTGCCACTGTTCTTCCTGATCGACGAGATCTTCAAGGGGACCAACAACCGCGAGCGCCTGATTGGGAGCCGCTCATATGTGCGCGCCCTGATCGGGGGCAACTGCGCCGGGCTGATCTCCACGCACGATCTGGAACTGGTCCACCTGGCCGATGCGCTGCCGGAGGTCGCCAATTATCATTTCAGGGAAGATGTGGTCGATGGGCATATGGTCTTCGATTATGTCCTGCGTCCCGGACCCAGCCCGACAACCAACGCGCTGAAGATCATGCGTATGGAGGGCCTACCGATCGAGGAGAACGATGAGACAGTCAGTTCAACATAGCCATAATCTGGCGAATCGATTTGATATGATTCTGCATCTCAGTACGATCCTTCGCCGTCGGTGCAAGTTCCAGGTAGATCGTCAGGTCATGCAAGGCGCGGGCGTAGTGCTTGAGCTGCAGGTGGACGACGCCGCGATCTCTGCGCTCATGGGCCATCTGAGGCATGAGCAGGATCAGCAGGTCGCAGATGGGAAGCACGCGCGCGTAATCTTCATCGCGTAGATAGATGTGTTTGAGATTGTTGAGCATACGGTAGAGGAACTGACGGTGCGTGACCGCTGCAAACCAGTGTGCGTGCAGCTTGATGCGTCCTCCCGTGATCTGTTCCGCCAGGTGCCGAATGTGTTGTTTGCATTCCTGCTCGCTGAAGAACAGGCCGCCCTCAAAGGGATCGATATAGATGCCGCGCTCCGCCAGGCGACATCTAACCATAAAGTGATACGGCAGGCCGACGCCCTCGATCTGTATTCCGACGCGCCGTGCAACCTCTATATAGAGCAGCGAAAGCGTGATAGGGATGCCCGTCCGTTCTTCCAGGACGCGGTTGAAGAAGCTGTTATCAGGATTCATATAATCCGCGTGGTTGCCATGAAACTGTTCCTCTGTAAAAAGCACCTGGTTCAGGGCCGCCAGTGCAGCCTCTCCGTCGATCTCTTCCGGCGTTCCCTCCTCGTGCGGCGGTAATTCGAGCAGGCTGCGCACTCGACCTGCCAGCAAGTCGAGTTGCGCCATGTAAGGCGCCATATCGAGATCCGGGTATGCGATGCTCGCGATCAGTAGCGCCCCCTGCGCCAGGTCAATGGCCGCGTCATCTCCTGCTATCAGAACCTCAAATGCTCGATATGTGCGCTGTTGAGCTGTCTCTTTCGAAAATCTCTCCGCCATACTCTGGGCATTTAACCATAAAACCGCTTTAAGCGCAAGTTTTTAACGGTGGAATGGTCATTTCTCCCGATATATACAAGCGGCGATGGAAGGCGCGCCATATCGTCGCCTTCCAACTCAACGCTCTCGCTCAGCCTCTTGCATCCTCTGCAGACGTTGCCCCTTTCCCGCGAGCGGTCGGTTCTGTATACTGGGCGCGAACGTAGCGCTCTGTGGTGATACCGGCTTTTTGCGCCGGGCAGGGGGAACGGGCGTCTTCTGTATGGCTGACGCGCCTTCCCTATCCATTGCCCCAGTGTTTGCCGCCATGTGTTGTCCTACTCGTAGCGTTTCGCTCACTCCTATCGCCTGCAGTAGACGCCTGATCTCGGGAAATTCGCGGTATGAGGGAGGCAGGCGCAGAAGATTGCCTGCCCGCCGCTGCTCCAATACACTGCTCAGGTCATTAAGCGCTTTTGTCAGGCGTTGCACATAGTTATCAGCCCTCTCCGTGCGCAAAAGCCTACCCGCCATCAGGTTGAAACTCCCCGCCAGCGAGAGTAATTCGCCGGATCTGATCTGGGCGCGTGCTCGCACGTTGCCGTTGGCCAGTTGTGCGTGCACCTCTTTTAGATGTGTGATGCCTTGCTCCACATAATAGCTCCACAGCCGATCAGCGTCCATCCGAGTTGCTCTCGGTCTACCCATGGCTCGCCCTCTTCATTAATGGATAGCTGCCTGATTGCATGCACTACAAATAAAGTGACACAACCTCCAACGAGGGCGCCAGTGAATTGAGAGAATTGCCATATGCTCCCTCCCAGGTGAAACAGGACGAAACAGGATAGCACAGCTCCCAATCCTATCAAGGAGCTTGTTATTCGGTAAAGACGTGAACGCATGTACATCTTCCTTAGCATAATGCTGTATGAAACAGCTTTTTCTGAAATAGAACTACAAATTGTGTAACACTCTATTCAACTATCTGCCTGCAAATATATGCTGAAACAATAACATATCGATGTGCTCATTTTGCAATTCTAATGGTGAATATATCCAAATGTACTAATAGCAAGCAGATATAAAAATAAATGATGCCATATTTCATTTTGCTTGTATAAATAGCGACCCGTCCAGAATGGACGGGTCGCAATCATAGAAAACTTGCTATGGGCCGACAGGTGCTAGACCGCTGTTGCTTGCTCCGGTGGTGTCTGCTTCTTCGGTTGCTCCAGTCTCTTGCCCATCGCACGGGTAGCGGCCATCCACGCACGCACGAAGAGCCAGATGGCGATTATGGCAACGCCTGCCAGCGAGATCCACATGATGATGAGCGCCGCTGTCGGCTGCGAACTGCTGGTGACGGCGGCGCCGAATCCTGCAAGGTAGCCCTGGCTGGCCGCCTCGACGGCGAAGACCAGTGGCAGGTAGTAGAGCGTTGCGCCCAGTACGAGAAACGCCGTTGCGATGCGATACGCGGTTATGTCATCGTCTACCCTGCGCGTGAGCTTGACTGCCAGGGCGATGAGCAGACATAACGCTGCGATCGGACCCGTGATCGGGAGCGCCAGGCCGGCTACGATGTTTGGCTGGAAGAAGATCCAGCTCAGCGCGAAGGTGATCAACAGTACTGCGTCGCGCATGAGTATGTAGGACATCCACCAGACATCCGCGCCGAGCCGTAGACCTTCGCGGCGGAGCGTGCGCAGCACATAGGGGCGCCCCAGGTGCAAGATCAGGGTCATTGTCCAGAGCGCTGGAAGGAATGCAACTATAGTAGCTATCATCCATTGTGAGCCACCCTGTACCAGGGCATTGGTGATCGCGGTTGTGACGTCATCAGGTTTCATCTATCTTCCCTCGTTTCTTTCTTTGCTTCATCTTGCTGAACAAAATGCTAATCAGCGCCGGCTGTCGACTCCGGCACCTCTGGACGCCCACCTGTTCGTAAGGCGTAGCCTGTGGCGATCGCACCCATAATGGCTAGCAGTGCGACAGAGGCATAGCACATGCCGACCGCCCAGTTTGGGTTGGTATTAGTGACCAGGAAGTTGCTGATGTTGAGCAGGCCACCTTGCGCGACGCTATTGGCCTGGACACCCAATAGATAAGGCACGAAGTACAAGATCGCTCCTATGGCGAGAAAGATGCTGGTGAGACGATAGGCCCGTAGATTGTGGTCGGGGTCGCCCATAAGCTTGACGAGCAGGACCACGAACAGCGATGCCGCCGCCAGTCCACCTGTCAGTGGAAGCGCGTCGGTGGTTACGACGTCCGGGAAGAAGAACATAAAGCTCATGACGACGCCCGAGACTATTAACAGGTCGCGCAGGGCTACGTAGATGAGCCACAGAAGATCCGCTCCCAGGCGCAGTGTGAAACGATCGATCATATCGAGAATATAGGGCCGGCCCAGGTGCAGTCCCAGGATCGCGAGCCACACAATAGGCAGGACTGCGGCAAGCGTCCCCTCTAAGAATTGCTCGCCACCTGCATTAATGCCACTGATGATTGCGTTGGTAAGATCTTGTGGTGACACTGTCACACCTCCTTGTATATGGATGAAGGCGCGCCTTTGCAGACGCCCATTCTTCCAGCTAACGGACGGCCTGAGCCTTTTCTCGGATCTCAGGTTGTATCACATGAATCGTGGGACAGAGCGTAGCCAGGTCGCAGCGTAAGCAGCGGCTCGCCTCCTGTCGCGCCTGCTTCTCTGAAAAACCACGTGCAAATTCGGTCGCGCGCTCCCGCGCCGCCGCGTTCGCCAGCGGCATGACCTCGCGCGGTATTGGACGCAGGTCCAGTTCGATGCTTCCTTCCGGCGGGAGCGTTGAGGCGATCTCCAGACCGTCTTCTGGCATCTCGGTCACGGCACTCGGTGGAAGCTTGCGCAGGTATGCGTGGACCGAACGCGCGGCCTGTCTGCCATGAGCCGCCGCGTGAATAATGGTCTTGGGACCGTAGGTGACGTCGCCTGCTGCGAAGACGCCCGGCGCGCCGGTTGCCAGTGTTTCTTTGTTCACCAGCAGGCCGCCCCATGCCGCTACCTGCACACTCGTTCCTTCGGGAAGGAATGAGGGATCAGGCGCCTCGCCAATTGCGACCAGGAGGGTTGAGAGCGGGAATTCAAACTCTGTTCCGGGAACAGGAACCGGGCGACGCCGCCCCTTCTCATCGGGCGAGGCCAGCTCCATCTTGATGCAGCGCACACTTTGTATATGGCCGTCTGCACCCAGAACCTGGATCGGGTTCGTGAGCTCGTGCAGCTCGATCCCCTCCTCAAGGGCCGCACGTATCTCCTCTTTCTGCGCGGGCATTTCGGCACGACTGCGTCGGTAGAGGATATGTACCCTGCTGGCTCCTGCACGCAGGGCCGAGCGAGCAGCATCCAGCGCAGTGCTGCCGCCGCCAACGACCGCCACATCGCCCGTCAGCGTTGTCGTAGGATCAAGGTTAAACTGTTTGAGGAACATCGTTGCTGGAATTACTTCTGCAAATGCGCCCTCGCCTGGAATACCCAGCAACTGACTCTGCTGTGCTCCGACCGCCAGCAGCACCGCGCTATAAGCCTTCTGCAGGTCGTCGAGCGAGACATCGCGGCCAATCGCAGTATTCAGGCGAATCTCGACGCCAAGCCCGGTAATGGCATCGATATCACGATTGAGTTCAACACGCGGCAGCCGATAGTCTGGAATGCCTACAGCCATCATGCCGCCAGCCACAGGCATGGCATCATAGATGGTCACGCCATAGCCGCGTCGCGCAAGATAGTAGGCCGCGCTCAGACCTGTGGGGCCCGCGCCGATTATGGCAACCTTCTCCGTACGACGCTTTTTGGGCGGCTTGATCCTGCGGCGTATCGGTCCACCGTGATCGGTTGCGAAACGCTTGAGATCGCGAATAGCAATCGGCTCATCGAACTCGCCGCGCCGACATACATCTTCACAGGGCGCAGTGCAGACGCGTCCACAGATGCTGGGGAAAGGATTGGGCTCGGCGGCGACCTCTAATGCCTCGCTGTAACGACCCTCAGCAATCAAGCTTACGTAGAGGCCCGCGTTCGTTCCGACGGGACACGCCGCCTGGCATGGAGCACGCAGATCCTCCTTGCGCTCGCCTAGCCAGCTCCGCCAGCTCTGCCATGTCTCTTTCCGTTCGGCAACGTGCCACGCGTGGTCCTCTCCCCAGGGCGTCTCGCCGGGTTCTTCGGGAGTCGCGCGCGTGTATGCATCGAGCGGCTGCCAGCCACCTTCGGCGGGAAGATAGGTCACAGGACCCCGCCGCGCATAGGCCGCTATCTGCGCACTACCCTCGATGGTAATTGCGTTGGTCGGGCATTCCTGTGCGCAGACCTGACAACCAACACACGCCGCAACCTGTACAGGCTTCAGCATCATCCACGGACGCTCCGCCCACTCCGCAGGAATCGGGCTCTGCCGCTCCCTGGCGGCCCCGATCTCGCCATTACCAGAGGGACGAGACATATCGAGACAGCGCACGGGACAGAGATCCATACATATTCCACAATTAATGCAGGCATGTTCATCTACCTGGAAACGATAGGCCATCTTGACCTCCTCTCGGAAACATCTATCACGTCCCCGGCGACTAAAGCGTCCCTTGCCGTTATCGTCGGTATACGCTCAATGTATAAAGAGTAGGGCGAAAGTGTCACAGGAAAGTCACAGGGAGGGGCTACGATATCACGTATTGGCTAAGTATATATATTTAATCTTACTGTGATTAATGATTATAGTTTGGAAAGATAAATTTATCTCTGCTGCTTCATTAAAGATAGATTAAATTGCAGAGAATGCCCACAGATCTGTGACGAGGAATTGCTGGTTGAGGGGACCCAAAAAAAATGAGAGGGAAGAAGCTGCTCCCCCAGAGCAGCCTCCTCCCCCTCCGGTAGATGTATGCTGCATCTACCTGGGCGCCCGTCTGTCACCCATGTGTAAAGTGTACCGGGGTGATATCACGTACCTGTCACATAGAGGTCATATCATATCACATCTCTTACACAACATATCTCCTATTATACTTAGTCCGCGCTTGCTGCCGCTGGAATGGCCTTCTTCTCCGCGCGTTTAAAGAACCTCACTCCGGTCATAGCCTGAATCAACGCCAGGTTTGCTACGATAACGACTATCAGGAGTAACGGCAGCAATGCATCCAGGTCGACAGCTTCATTATATGCGCCGCTTGGATCAATGCTGGGCACGATCCAGCCGCCCATGAAGAAGTGGAAATTGATATTCTGAAACGCTGCCGCGGCGGCTGCGAATATGGCCAGGACGCAGTACACCACGTATAGCGTGTGCTGCGCCTCACCGCGCATGCGCGGCCTGGACAGTAGTACGATCGCTCCGCTGACGAGCACGATGCCAATTATGATCTCGGACCATTCGATGAGATAGCCGAAGAAGGCGCTGTTGGGCAGCACCACCTGTTTTAAGAATAAGACATACCAGTCGTCCGGATTACCTTTAAAGCTGTCGGTCAGTGCCCCTGCCAGCCCCTGGGGAAAATTTCCCGCCGCCAATTTGTTGGCGCCGGACATGATCCACTCCCAGCCAAGAATTGCCTGAAGCGCCGCCAACAAATAGCGTGAAGTGCGTGTGAGCATTGGTGTGATTACCTCCTGCGAACTCCCAAGAACTGCCTGATCTTAGAGAGACCTTGTATCGTGAATCTACATCTGCAAATGCAATTATATTAATAAGTACCGTTTGCAGGTCACAAGCACGACACAAGCATAGGGTGTAATCATCACAGCTCTGTCACATCATCTTCATCTGATCCTGTAAAGAGTGGGAGAGTGATATGGAAGGTCGATCCTTTCCTTTCCTTCGACTCGAACCAGATACGCCCTCCGTGGCGCTCCACAAGCTCGCGACACAGGTAGAGTCCCAGTCCCGTTCCGCCAATACCGTATGCCCGGGCGTTGTCTGCGCGCACAAAACGACCGAAAACGCGCGCCTGCTGCTGAACAGGGATGCCGATGCCAAAATCCCGCACGCTGATGACAGCCATCTGCTGCCCTGCGTCTTCATCGATGGTGATCTCGACGGTCCCGCCTTTGGGACTGTACTTCATAGCGTTGTTCAGTAGATTGTTGAGGACCTGTTCAATGCGGCGCGGGTCGGCCTGGACGACGAGGTGTTCCGATGATGTAAGTAGCGAGAGTGTATGCTGCTCGGTGGTAATCTGCTGCCGCTTCATGACGCGCTGCAACATAGCAACGATATCGATCGGCTCCAGGTGGAGCTCCAGGCGCCCCGCCTGCAGTCGCGTTACGTCGAGCAGATCGTCGATCAACTCGACCATGCGCAGCGTGGCCTGGTCGATACCTTGCAGCGCCTCCATCTGCCACTCGGCCAGCTCCGGCCCCTTGCCCCGCGCCGTCTGAATGATGAGCGTTTGTGCGAAGCCTTTTAAGACGGCGAGCGGAGTGCGCAGCTCATGCGCCGCAATGCCGATAAAATCGTCCTTTAAGCGCTCGGCATCTTTCAGTGCCGTGACGTCCTGGTGGACGACGATCGCCGCCGGCTCGGTATCCCTGTCGGCGTGAAGCCCATCGAGGCTAAATGCGCGTGCATCCACCGTAACGGCGTTGACCAGGACAGGCAGGGCTATTCCGTTGGCGTGGCGAATCACCTCCTGATGATGGTGGATCGTCTCGAAGCTGCGTACGGCTCGCAGTGTCGCGAGCTGATTCGTCAGCAGTTCGTGCCCATCGTTACTGAACACACGGATGTTGTTCTGCTTGAGAAAATCGGCCATCGAAAGCCCTACCGGCCAGCTCGCTCCCCATAATGTGGTGGCCTCGCGATTGGCGAGTACCAGGCGTGCGTCGCGTCCACTTACAAGATAGACGCTGCTGGGTAGTTCGTCAAGAATCATCTGGAGCAGCGCCCGGCGGGCCTCCGTCTCGGCATGCTCGCGCCTTTCGGTCAGCAGACGCCGCACCTCGGTCACGTCGTGCCAGACAACGACCGCTCCCGCTGCTGTCGACGGCGCGTCGCCCGTCTCCTGTTCGTACTGCAAAGGACCGGAAGTGTTGATGATAGGACGAAGCGGCGAAGCATGCACGGTGTATGTGCGCAGCTCTTTGTTCGCGTCTTCCGTCGTGACCTCGCTGCTCTGCTCCTCTTCCCCGTTGAGCGCGTGCTGTGCCGGTGCATGCAGCATAGACTCGATTGTCTGCTGGCCGTTGGGAGATCTTTGCAGGTGCTCGCGCAGGCGACGCGCTGTGCCGTTCTCGCGTAAAATAGTCCCCTGCCGATCGACCAGGGTCACGCCATCGGCGATGCTTTCGAAGATGGCGTTCAACTCCTGTGCCCGCCTCTGGACCATGCGATACAGGCGCGCATTTTCGAGCGCGACCGCTGCCTGCGCCGCCAATCCCGCCAGTAACGCTTTGTCTTCTGCTGTAAAGCGGTTCGGTTCCGTGTGGCCTAGCAGCAGCCCCCCGCGCACATGTTTCTCGCGATCGAGCAGGGGCGCGCCGAGGAAGCTGCGCACGATCGGGTGCCCGCGTGGCACGCCTACGGAGCGCAGCCCTTCGCTCGGCGCGACACCGTGCGAGAAGGCAAACGCCGTATCCTTCGTCTGTTCCTCTTTCTTCTTTGTGCCTTTGCCCTGGCCCGTGTGCGTATGTACATAACTCAAAGCATCTGCTACAAGTACCGGGATGCCGTCGCGAAAAATAGGGGCGAGCAGACCCTCTCCGCCCAGCGACATATGTCGGAAGAGCTCTTCTTGCTCCTCCGTAACGCCTACTACAGCGGCCAGTTGGAAGAGATTGCCCTGGGAGGGCACGCGGGGCTGTCCCGCTTCGTCTACTGGGCGTAGCGTAAAGGCCGCGAACGTGGCGTCGGTCAGCTCACGGGCCGTCTCCGCAATCATGTGCAGCAGGCGCGTCTCGTCTAGTTCGCTCATAAGCGCAGTCCCCACGCGATTCAAGGCAGCGAATCTCTCAGCGCTCTGCCCGCTGGCCTGACGGTGTGTCATGCGCTCTCTTCTCCATCCGTAGGCTTTGCATCCTACAATAGTACTAACGATCTCACTGTTTGCGTGACCTGGCGGTTATGAAAACGTCTCTCTTTACAACGTATTTGTGCTTTTTCATTATAGCGTATAGCCGCTTTGTGTAGCAGGAAGAGATGCCGTAAATGAGCATCATACGGCCTTGAAGGCCGTTTGTGATGGGATTGTGACGATAGCTTCCCTTCTGTGCCTTGTCTGTGAGCCTTTATACCTATAATAAAACACAAGTCTGAGGCATAACAAGAGTACACCCATGAGTTATCGTCAACTTTTGTTTCAAAAGTTGACGATAATCAATAAGACAACGAGGGACCAGATGGAAGCACAGGATGAGCAGAGGTATGGTTCGGCTATGCCCGATGTGACGGCGGCGCTCCTCGACTTTGCGCGGCTCTCACAAGGTGTTGCCGCCTCCGAAGAGCCGGGCTTGATTGCTGCGGGGTTTCTAGAGCGCCTCCTGACGCTCTTCGTTGCGCAGAAAGGCGCCGTACTTCTCACAACTCAATACCTTAAGGCGTCAAAGTCGCCTGCTATGTCTTCCCTTCCGCCTCGAAAGCTGTTTCGTCCCTTCGCCCTGGCTGATATCAGTGAGGAGGAAGCGGTAGGCCTGCTGACGCATTTTTCTATGGATAGTCCCGATATTCAGGTACCGCCCGGCGAGCCCGGCTGGCTGATCTGCAAATTATCGGTAATGACTCCTCCTACAACCAACCAGGACGCAGTGACTCTGGCGCACGCCGACGCGCCCGCGAGTTCGACCCTCTTGCCTCTCTACGCTCTTGTGCTGCTCGGTTGGACGGTAAAGGATGAGTGCGTTCGCATCAACATGGTCGAGCGGGGGCGCATGATCATGCCGCTCGTCGCCGATGGGTTCGGGGCGGCGGTGCTCAATGTGCTGCAGGCGGAGCGCATCCATGAGCTTGAGACGATCTCCGATCGCCGGGCGCTACGCGAGATGGAGTTGCTCAAAGCCGAACTCCTGGCGACCGTGAGCCACGAATTGCGCAGTCCACTCGCCTCCATTAAGGGCTACGCCGCTACATTGTTGCGCCACGAGCGGCGCATCTCGCGCGAGGAGCGCCACGAGTTCCTCCTGGCGATCAACGAGGCTAGCGATCGCCTGGAGGTGGTGATTGACCGCCTGCTGGAGGTCTCCCAGTTGGAGACCGGCACGATTATGGTGGATCGTGCCTCCGTGAACCTGACCCACCTGGCGCACGAGGCGATTATCGCCCTGGAAGAACGCCTGGTCAATGGGCAAGACGATAAGCTCAATGCTATCACCAGCGAAAATAGACGCTTCACCTTCACTATTCGCGTCGAGGACGCCCATGGCCGCCAGATGCATGACGAGCCAATCATACAGGCGGATCGGCTACGTTTGCGCGAGGTGCTTGACAACCTCCTGGAAAATGCTATTAACTATTCTCCAGAAGGTGGAGCGATCGAGGTGCTGATACGACCAATCCTGCCTCAACGTCATAAAGAGCGCGAAAAGGCGAACGGCCAGGAGGGTAAAGCAAAGAAGGCTGCCAGCACGCGCCCTTCATTGGGCTGGGATCAACATATGATGGAGATCAGTGTGCGCGATGAGGGCATCGGTATCCTGCCTGGACAGTTGAAGTCCATTTTTGATCGCTTCCATCGCGTAGATACTCGTCTTACACGTGAAGTCAATGGCCTTGGCCTGGGATTGGCAATCTGCAAACACATCGTTGAGTTACATGATGGTATGATATGGGTGGAGAGCGAGTTTGGCAAAGGAAGTACGTTTCACGTATGGCTGCCGATGGATAGCGATAACGAGTAGTAGCCAGTTCAAGCATTCGAAGGATTGTTTACCATGCCTGCGAAGAAAACCACTATACTAACGGCGGATGATGACCCTCAGCTTCTCCGCCTCGTCGCGCGTAATCTCCAGCTCGAGGGCTACGATGTGATCACTGCTAGCGATGGCAAACAGGCCCTCGAACAGATTGAGACGCGCATTCCCGATCTTGTCCTGCTCGATGTCATGATGCCGAAGATGGATGGCTTCGCCGTCTGTCATCGTGTGCGCGAGTTCTCTGCGGTCCCGATCATCATCATTACCGCGCGTGGACAGGACCAGGATAAGGTGAGGGGTCTCGATCTGGGCGCCGATGACTATCTCACCAAGCCCTTTAGCGTGGATGAACTGCTCGCTCGCGTACGTGCGGTTCTCCGCCGGGCACAGTTTACGACGAACGAACAGGCGCACTCCCTGCGCACGACGGCGACGATCGGCGACCTGGCGATCGACTTCGCTCAGCACCTGGTGATGATGGGCGGCAAAGAGGTGGTGCTGACGCCAACGGAGTATCGCATCATCTCCTATCTCGCCCAGAACGTTGGCCGCGTTGTGACTCAGGATCTGCTCCTGGAGCACGTCTGGGGCTCCGAATATGTTGGCGAGGGCCATATGCTCCAGGTGAACATCAATCGCCTGCGCCGCAAGATTGAGCCCGATCATGCCCATCCGCGCTATATCCTGACAAAAGTGGGCATCGGCTATCTCCTTGCCTCCCAACCCGATGTGCCTGCCACAAGGTAACAATGATCCACAAAAAAGCAGGGCAACTATCGCCCTGCTTTTTTCTAGCTACCCGCCAACATTTTTCTCTCGCTTTTTTGTAACCCACTAATATTGTGATGAGCCTGTACGTAGCCTGCCTGTGTTGTGATATACCAGTGATGTAGATCAGGAGCCGTGTGATACTGCTGTGATTGCTTCGCCCTATGCTTTGACAAGAGAAAATGAACCAGGTGTTCCTCTATTTTTTCGGGGGGAGCGCAATAGTAATAGTATGGAGAATGACTCATGGCGATTCAAGAGCGTGATACGCAAAATACTGCTAGTACCACTCGAACTCCTCCTGATTCTACTGCAAACAAGGAACAGAGTACGGTGGTTGTACCGGGACCGTATAGGGTGCCCAATTATCCCTGGTGGCAGGGTGTAACATCGCCGCTGGGCATACTGTTTCTATCTATTCTTGTGATGGTAGCGGTCCTGTTTTTTAGCATAGGCTCCTCTCTGGTCGGTGGTTCCTCTTCGAGCAGCACGACTGCTGCGACCAGCTCTTCTAGCTCGTCGATGAGCTCCAGCACGGCGACAACGACGACGACCGCGAATGTGCCTGCCGCGACCCAGAGCTACGGCAACCAGCCTGCAAAGTATGTGGTGGAAGCTAATGGCGCGAAGCACTTCACACTTACGGCTAAGCAGGTCATGTGGTCCCCCGTTAAGGGCATGAAGCCTGTGCTCGCCGATACGATCGACGGAACCGTTCCTGGTCCCGTCATCCACGTAACCGCCGGCGATCATGTGATTATCACCGTGATCAACCACCTCCCGCAGGATACCTCTATGCACTGGCATGGTCTGACCCTACCCAGCAGCGTGGATGGAGTGCCTGGCGTTGGTCAGCAGCCGATCAAGCCTGGGCAGACCTATACCTATGACCTGGGCATCATCCGCGATGAGGATGCCGGAACCCACTGGTATCACAGCCATGACAACGATCTGCAGCAGGTCACGGGCGGCTTCTATGGCGCGTTTCTCATCGATCCTCGCCCCGGTAGCCCGGAGGCCGCACATCCAATCAAGGCCGATGTCGATGTCGTCGATATCATCAGCGAACTTGGTGGCTACTATGTGATTAGCGGCAAGAGCTTCCCCGATACGCTGCCGATCCAGCTCAAACATGGACAGACCGTTCGCATCCGCCTGATCGGCGCGAGTGAAATGATGCATCCAATGCACCTGCATGGAGGCAGCTTTACTATCGTGGCGGAGGATGGTCACACCCTGTCATCTCCGATCACGAAGGATACCGTCCAGGTCGCCCCTGGTGAGACCTATGATCTGCTCTTCTACGGTTGGGCCGCACCTGGCAGCATCTATCCATTCCACTGCCATATCCTGTCTCACCTGATGAATCCTGGTCAGCCGATGACCGAGATGGGGGGACTGGTGCAACTGGTAGAGTACGCGAAAGCATAATAGACATTCCCACTACACGGGAACCATTTGAGGCCAGGGCACCGCACGCGTCAGCGTGGCGCTCTGGCCCTCATCGTAATCATATCGTGATAAGCTCATTATATACCGTGACGTGCTCGTGATACGTAGAGTATACCCTTATCTTTAGATACGCTCTGTTCACGCGCGGATATAGACAAGGCTATTCAGAGCCGGATGGGGCTTGCCCCCATCCGGCTCGGGGAGCGTGATAGGGCAAAGGAGCAGAGTTCGTGGGAAAGCGGATGGGGGCAAGCCCCATCTCTACTGAATAGCCCTGCGGATATAGACCTGAAAGGAGACAATGGTATGTTTAAGCGCGTTCTTGTGCCTCTGGATGGCTCGGCGCGCGCTGAGCGTGCTCTCGCAGTTGGCGCGCGTATCGCGCGTAACTCTGGTGGATCGCTGCTCTTATTGCGCGTGGTTGGTACATCAATCGAATTCTGGCCCTACCAGGCTCCACAGCCCGGCCAGGCGCAGCGCACCGTTGATGCGAGCCTGGAGGAGGCATCGAAATATCTAGCCTCTACCGCTGCTACCCTGGAAGGCGTACCGACAGAGACGATGGCCCTGTTTGGTCCTACCGCTTCTACAATACTCTCGGTTGCATATGCACACGATGTCGACCTGATCGTGATGTGTAGCCATGGCTATACAGGTGTGACACGTTGGATTATGGGCAGCGTCGCCGAAAAGGTTGCACGCCACGCCATGGTCCCGATCCTGATTCTGCGCGAGGGCGGCCCTCTGCCCACTGGACCACACCCCGATGCTACCCAGCCTCTGCGTGTGCTGGTCCCGCTCGATGGTTCGGCCCGCGCTAAGGCCGCTATCGAACCCGCCGCGCGCCTCATCACCGCCCTGGCGGCACCCGCTCAGGGAGCACTCCACCTGATGCGCGTCGTGCGACCGCCAGAACCGGAATACGCCGACCTGGCTTATCTCGATTCTGTGGAGAGAGAGCACGTTCTGCATAAGGCGAAGAAATACTTGAGTTCGACGATAGAGCATATCCGCGAGGGCTTGATCTCACAACAGATTGCGGGACTCGGCCTGACCATCACCTGGTCTGTGGCTGTCGATGTGGATATCGCCAGCGCTATTATCAGGGTGGCCGAGAATGGTGAGGATGCTGAAGGCTCGGGCGTCTTCGGTGGCTGCGATATCATTGCGATGGCAACCCACGGCTACGGTGGCCTGCAACGCTGGGCGATGGGGAGCATCACCGAGCGTGTCTTAAACGCTACCCGCCTCCCGGTTCTGATCGTTCGACCCGCCGATATGATCGATCGCAATATGATGGGCAGGTCGATATCCTCGATAGTACAGGGATAATACAGGTCGCTAGATTTTTGGTAGAGACGTGCTTGATCCATTTCTTTTTTGATCGGGCGCGTCTCTACTTTTGAATTGAGAAACTTCATGAAGTTTCTCGCTTAATCACAAAAAATAGATAATCCTTGTTTCGTTTTATCGTGTGTGCTAAAGTAGATGTTATCGAGTTATTGCAAATTTCTTATTTTTATTGTATCTCTTCAGGTCCCCTCGCCGCCTGCGGCGGCTCGCCTGAGTTGGTGTGGGTGGCGGGGTTTGCGGCCCCGGGCCGCAAACCCCGCCACCCACACCAACCCCCTTGTGAAGCGCCTTTGGCGCTGATGAGTCAGGAAAAAGAGTCCTGAATAGTTACTTTTTATTAACCTTATTTCTCTACTAAGGAGAATCTCCCGTTGCAGGGATACCTGGAAATATATAGGGATAAGAAATATATAGGGATAAAAGGAAGAGAGACAGATGGAGAAGATGCAAAGACAATCAGGCGACGAGAGGCGCCCCGCCCAGCCAATCGTCTCCAGAGGTTCGTCAGACTCCTCCAATAGGCAGCCTCTTGATGAGAATGGTACGCCTCTCATTGGACGCGAACAGGAAATTCAGGCCGCCTGTGCCTTGTTGAGGCGGCCTGATGTGCGTCTGCTCACGATAGCGGGGGCTGGCGGAATCGGGAAGACGCGCCTGGTATTGCAGGTCATGGAGAGTGTGCAGCAGAATTTCCCGGATGGTGCCTATTTCATTCCACTATCTACTATTCACGATCCGGCGTTGCTTGTATCTACTATCGTTGGAGAGCTTGGCTTGCGCGGTACCACCCTTCTTTTCGACAGTCTGGTAGATTTTCTGCAGCGCGGTCGCTATCTACTGGTCCTCGACAATTTCGAGCAGCTGGTGGAGACCGGACCCGTTCTCGTGGCGCTGCTCTCTACCTGTCCGCACCTCAAGATTGTAGTAACGAGCCGCGCTGTTCTACGTGTGCAGGGCGAGTACGAGTTTGTTGTTCCCCCGCTGACCCTGCCCGATCTCGATCACCTGCCAGATATTCAGGCGCTGGAAAATATCGCTGCGATTGCACTTTTTGTGCAGCGTGCCCGGCTTGCCAGCCAAAACTTCCATCTGACGACGGCTAATGCCGATACTATCGCGCGTATCTGTCATTGCCTGGATGGCGTACCTCTGGCGCTAGAACTGGCCGCCGCCCGTCTCAAGATCCTCTCCCCCCAGTCCCTTCTGAGTCGCTTGGAGCATCGCCTGGAGGTGCTGACCAGCGGTGACAATGATCTGCCTGCCAGGCAGCAGACGCTGCGCAACACGCTCATCTGGAGCTACAACTTGCTAAACGTGAACGAGCGCTGGCTCTTCCGCTACATGACGGCTTTCAGCGGTGGCTGCAACCTGGAGGCCATCGAGGCCATCTGTCTCTCTCTGGGCGGTACGTTGGTCGTCCTGGATAATGTAACTTCTCTGCTGGATAATAACCTGCTCTATCGCCGCGACATGGAGGATGAGCCGCGCATGTATATGCCCGAGACGATCCGCGAGTATGGCCTTGAACTGCTGACGGCCCGCGGCGAGTACGAGCAGGTTATGTCCGCCCATGCTGCATACTATCGCACCTATGCTGAGCAGGCTGAGGTGTCGCTGCGTGGACGCGAGCAGGCTCTCTGGCTGCGACGGCTGGAACTGGAGTATGGTAATATACGCGCGACCCTCTCATGGCTTCTGGAGCGAGGCGAGCTGGAGCCTGCGATGCATCTGGCTGCAACCCTGGGAGGTTTCTGGTTTTTAAGCAAATATGTAAGTGAAGGCCGCCATTTCCTTGCGCGCGCACTCAGCGACGCGCGCGCGGTCTCGCCCCCGACGAAGGCGAAGGCGCTCTATATCGCAGGACGCCTTGCCCTCTGGCAACATGATATCCCGCAGGCGATAGACTTCCTGGAGGAGAGCTCGCGCCTGTTGCGCAGCCTGCATATCGAGCCTTTGCTGGTAAGCTCGCTAAGCCTGCTCAGCAGTGCGGAAAACCATCGCAACCGGTTTGCTGCCGCCGACGCGTTGTATGAGGAGGCGCTCGGTCTCGCGCGCGCAGCCGGTGACTCAAGAGGAACAGCGCAGATCCTGATGGCGCAGGGTATTATGCTTCTTTTTCGCGGCGAGTTCGCACAATTGCGCTTGCTCTGCAAGGAGAGTATGGAGCTGTCTCAGAGTGCAGATGACAGGTGGATGGTCGCCATTAATCTGCATATACTGGGTTGGGCCGCTGCTACCCAGGGAGAATACGCGGTGGCCCTCCGCTATACTGAAGAGACGGTGGGAATTCTGAGAATGCTGCGCAATCCTGGCTTCACGGCGGAGGCTCTGACAGTTCTTGCCTATGAGATGATAGCTCTGGGTGAGGAGGCAAAAGCTCCTGCCCTGTTAGAAGAGGCCATGGCGCTCGCGCAAGAGGTGGGAGATAGAGTAGATATTGCGCAGGTATTGTGCGCCATGGGCTACCTGGCTTTACAGCAGGGTGATCTTGGACGCGCTCATACCCACTATGAGGAGAGCATGCTAACAGTATCTCAGGTGACGTGGCAGACGCTGGTGGTCAGGTACGTCCTTGCATCTTGTCTGGAAGGGAGAGGCGCCATCGCGCTCACTCTGGGACAGGCGGCATGGGCTGCACAACTCTTTGGCGCTGCGGAGGCGTTGCGCGCCATGTCCGGATATCGCAATTCCATCGGGACCGACCGGGCTTTCGTAGAGCGCTGCGTCGCGGCTCTACGTGTTCAGCTCGGCGAAGAGGCATTTAATACGCTCTGGAAACACGGGCAGATGTTAAGCCCTGATGAGGCGCTGGTCGCAGAAGGCCGCACCTCTCTCAGTGAACCTGTTCCCAGTGTGCCACACACACCCACAAAGCTGCCATTCTCCCTCTCTTCTCCCGATATTCTGACGCGCCGCGAAATTGAGGTGCTGCGTCTGCTGGCAGAGGGTCTGACCAACAAACAGATTACCGATCAGCTTATGATCAGTATGAGTACGGTCAATACGCATGTGCAGTCGATCTATACCAAGCTCGGCATCGCATCACGTAGCGCGGCAACTCGCTATGCGATAGAGCATAATCTTATATGAGGCGTCTCCCCTCGCAAGAAAGCATAGCTGGCTATCCGTGATGCTCACCTGTACCTGTGCTGGCTGTTCAGATCGGCGATGTACTCGCCTGGACTATTGATCGGGTGCAGATAGTGATCCATCGCCAGCCACAGACCACGACTGTGATGGTAGAGGAGCAGCGGCAGGATGACCGTCAAGGGGGCGCCAAAAATCAGCAGCGGTACTAAGGGGATAGAAGGTATCGCGGCCAGCGGCACCACGACGGCAGTGATCAGCAGCTCGCTGATGACCAGGTTGATCGCCATCGAGCTGCTGAAGTAGCCTTCCTCGCGCTCGAAGTGAAAGTTGCAGACCGGACAGTTCTCGTACATCCTGAAGGGGCGGTGGAAGATATGTCCCTTGCCACAGACCGGGCAGCGCAGCAGTAGTCCTCGTTTGAGAAATGTCAGAAATCTTGACATACCAATACTTCTCTGTATCTTTCCTGGGAAATCCGTGTTCTTCGTGAACCTGAAACTCTTTCTCAATTTCTATATATTATAGCACATCTCTCCCTATGACCCTGTGGCTATCTAGTTGTGATAGTGCCGTGATTGCTCTCCGCTAAGCAGTGACAGGGCCGTGATTCCGCAGGCTTACCCTTTATTTGAAAGAGTAGAAACGTCTGCCGCTGAGCAGTGAAGCTCGCTTGTCGATGTTTCGTGTGAAGAGAGCGAATAAGAGATGGTCAAACGAATTCTTATCCCACTGGATGGTTCCGCATTGGCGGAGCGCGCAATCCCTGTGGCAGCCCGTATAGCGCGTGCGTCAGCAGGCTCCATGCTATTTCTACGCGTGGTAAGTACAGCGAGTGAATTCGGCGTGTATATGAATGAGCCAACAGTTTTGATGCAAGAAGCTATAGAAGAAGATATTGCGGCAGCGAATGGCTACCTCCTGGAGGTCGCAAAGTCGCAAACCCTGGCCGGCATCGCAATTGATACGGGTATCTTCACAGGCTCCGCCGCCTTGCAGATCGTTGATGTTGCCCGGTCAAAATCTATCGACCTGATTGTAATGTGCAGTCACGGCGAGTCGGGCATCAAGCGCCGGGTCATGGGAAGTGTTGCTCACAAGATAGTCCGCCATAGTTCCGTCCCTGTCCTGGTTCTGCGCGATAGCGGCGAAAAATCCGCCAATCTCTACCGCGAGCAGGATCGGCCCCTACGTGTGCTGGTGCCCCTGGATGGCTCTCCGCTGGCCGAGATGGTGCTGGAGCCAGTCGTACAACTCGCTACACAACTGACTGCGTCTGGGCCATATCAGCTCAATCTCCTGCGCGTGATCGATCTGCCCAATCGCTATGGCGGCTGGAAAAGCCTGTCTCATATCGATAATAAGGTGTTGGAGCAGGCCAGACAGGCAATGGAGAGCTATATGCGTCTCGTTATCGAGCACGTGCGTGCAAGCGTACCGAACTCCTCAAGATTGTCCATGACGACCTCCATCAAGTTCGAGACAGATGTCCCCGGCGCGATTATTCACGTTGCTGAACATGGCGATGATGGTGAGGAGGATGTCGGCGGCTATGATCTCGTCGCGATGGCGACGCATGGCCGTAGCGCGATCCCACGCTGGGCGCTGGGAAGCGTTACCGAGCGCGTGCTGGATAGTACCCGCCTGCCCATGCTGATCGTCCGACCACAAGAAGTACACTCCTATATTGTAAAGTAGGGAAGGGGCCTGCCCCCATCCGGCTGCGCGAGAACGCCACTGCCTGGCCTGATCACGCTCCCTGAGCCGGATGGGGGCAGGCCCCTTCCCTACTGTTGATACCAATCTGCCTTCTGAGTGACAATGTTCCAGCGAGCTACGATGCGAGACTACCCATGTGAGACTTGTACCAGTGAACGCAGGTTGGTATCAGCACCTGGGCAGCAACTTTGCCGCCGCCCGTCGCCTCTTCGAGATCGTCGATGCGCAACCCGCCGCTCTGGACGGAGAGGCGCCGTCGCCGGTTGCAGAACGTTACGACATCTCCGTCAAGAATCTACGCTTCCGTTACAGCGACAATGACGTTTATGCCCTGGACGATATCAGCTTCACGCTGCCGCAGGGCCACAGTGTAGCGATCGTGGGACCGAGCGGCGCGGGCAAATCAACGCTTGCTAACCTGCTCCTGCGCTTCTGGGAGTACCGGGAGGGCCAGATCATGCTCGGCGACCGACCATTGCGCGACTATCGCCAGCAGGACATTCATAACTTGATCGGCGTCGTCGCACAGGATACCCACCTCTTCAACACGACTATGCGCGAAAATCTGCTGATCGCACGGCCCCAGGCCAGTCAGGGGGAGCTGGAACAGGCCGCTCGCCAGGCCCATCTCCACGATTTCATCCAGTCGCTGCCCCAGGGTTACGACACTCAGGTCGGCGAACAGGGGCTGCGCCTGAGCGGAGGCGAACGTCAGCGCATTGCCATCGCCCGCGCGCTCCTCAAAGACGCGCCGCTGCTCATTCTCGACGAAGCCACCGCCAACCTCGATGCCCTGACTGAGCAGGCCGTGCTGCAATCCCTGCACGCACTGATGAAGGGACGCACGACCCTGATCATCACGCATCGCCTGGTGGGCCTGGAGATGGCCGACGAGGTCCTGGTCCTACGCGCTGGCCGGATACGCGAACATGGCTCCCACGCCGAGTTGCTGCAACTGGAAGGACTGTACTGGAAGATGGTTCAACTTCTGGAGTATACTTCTATCAGGTAAGTAGCTTGATTTCATTCACGTCTGCACGACGTTTTCGGGATAACGCGATCTATGCATCACTATTGACGCTGACACACTACACAAAATAGATGCCTGTACCTCATCTGGCTTTGTGCAGATGAGCCTTGCTCTACCCGGTCTACGTATCCCTACCGGGTAGTATTATTATACATCTTCTCTTTCGCCCGTGCTCCCCCGCCCCTCGTGATGCAGGTCTCGCCTGCTACTTTCAAGCCGCGTATAAGCAATTCACACTAGTTTTCGATAAGGGAGTTACTATGTTCGTCATTCCTGAAGATTTTGCATGTTGGGCTGAGAGATATCATGGTGCAGATGGTCTTGCATGGCTTGAGCGTTTACCCGCGCTACTCGCGGCCTGCGAGCGGCGCTGGCACCTGCGCCTGGGCGTTCCGTTCGCCAACCTCTCGTTCCACTATGTCGCCTCCGCCACGCGCGATGATGGGGCGAAGGTCGTTGTGAAGGCGTACTCTCCGACCAGCGAGTTCGAGGAGGAGACGACGGCCCTGCGGCTCTTCGCGGGCCGGAGCAGCGTGCGCCTGCTGGACTATGACGCAACCGACGAGGTGCAACTGCTGGAGCGCCTGGAGCCGGGCCGCTCGCTCCGAACGCTGACAGATGATGTGGAGGCCATCTCTATTGCAACGAACGTGATGCGCCAGTTGTGGCGACCCATGCCTGACGCTCACCCGTTTCCCACCGTGCTGGATTGGGGAGCTGGACTCACACACCTGCGTCAGCGCTACAACGGCGGCAGCGGACCATTCCCCGTACGGCTGCTCACCGAGGCGGAGGCGCTCTTCGCGGAACTCAGCGCCTCTATGGCCGACCCTGTTCTGCTCCACGGCGACCTCCACCAGGACAATATCCTCTCGGTCGGCCAGCAGCAGTGGTTAGCCATCGATCCTAAGGGCCTGATCGGCGAACCGGCCTACGAGACGGGCGCCCTCCTGCGCAATTTTCTACCGGAGCTGTTAGAAGCCCCGCAGCCACGGCGTATTCTGGCGCGGCGCATCGATCAAATGGCCGAGGAGCTTGGCTTCGAGCGTGCGCGCGTACGGGGATGGGGACTCTATCAGGCGGTGCTCTCGGCGTGGTGGGGGATGGAGGACACGGGCGAGGTCTGGAATGATACGCTGACCTGCGCCGAACTACTGGCGACGATCAAACTCTGATAGTCGCTTGTCTCGCTCACGATGGCAGCGCTTGCCAGACCTGGACCGTCTTATCCCAGGAGGCCGAGGCGATGCGCCTGTCATCGGGCGACCAACTGACGCTCCGTACCGTGTTTGCATGTCCCGTATATGTGTAGGCATTGCTGCCATCGGCGGCGCTCCAGACCTGGACCGTCCTATCATCGCCGCCCGAAGCAATGTATCTCCCATTCGGAGACCAGGCCGTGGTGTAGACGAAATCAGTATGCCCATAATAGGTGTAGCGGTGATCGCCACCCTCGGCATCCCAGACCTGGACCGTCTTGTCCTCATGGCCCGCCGCGATACGTTTGCTATCGGGCGACCAGGCAACGGCCAGCGGGACGGTGTTGTATGGATGGTCGGTGTAGGAGGTCGTGCCACTCTCGGCATCCCAGACCTGGACCGTTTGATCTGCGCTCGCCGAGGCAATAGAGCTACCATTGGGGGACCACGCCACCGCGTACACGAAGCCGGCGTGACCCTTATATGTATAGATATGGCTGGCGTCGGCGGAGTGCCAGACCTGAATCGTCCTATCGCCGCCGCCCGAAGCGATGCGCTCCCCATCGGGCGACCAGCTTACGGACCAGACCCAGGATGAGTGGCCCGTATAGATCTGCGGATAAGTTCCGTCGAGCGCGCGCCAGACCTGGACCGTCTTGTCGTAGCTCGCCGAGGCAAGCTGTATGCTGTCATGCGACCAGGCGACTCCATACACGGTATCGCTGTGGCCTGTATAGGTGTAGATATGGCTCCCATCGGTTGCGTTCCAGACCTGGACCGTGCGATCTTTGCCCGCCGAAGCGACATATCTTCCATTGGGGGACCAGGCCACCGACCAGAGCAGATCGGTATGCCCGCGATAGGTGTAGAGAAGCGCGCCCTGTCCGCTGGCCGTTGCGGTGGAGTTGACCATGCCCGTCTCATCTTTGTGCTGCGCCAGAAAAATGATGGTGCCTCCCGCCGCGAGCAGCGCCGCGCCCGCCAGTCCAGCGATCACCGCGCGCCGGGTAACGCTGCGTGGCCGCGAGAGTGATGGGAGCGATGGGAGCGATGGCACCTCCCTGGCGACGCCGGAATCCTCTCCAATAGCTGGCTGTTCGGGCAAGGAAGCCGTCATCGACGACGACTCCAGGTCTTCAGCATCCAGTCCAGATGGAACAGGCGTCTCCAATGTCCTGGTGAGAACGATGGTCCCAACCGATGAAGCCCGCTCAGGATGCTCCTCTATCACTTTGAAGACCTCATCGTAGCCCGGCTCCTGCTGGCACGCCTGCTCCAGGGCGTGGGCGAAGTCCCTCACCGTAGGGAAGCGCTGCTGTGGATCTTTGGCGAGTCCCTTCATCACCGTATCTTCGATCGCCTGCGAGAGGTCCGGGCGCCGCTCACGCAGCGAAGGAGGCGGCACCAGCGTATGCTTCACTGCGACCTCGGTAAAGGAGCCGCTGAACGGGCGCGTTCCGCTCAGCCACTCGTAGACCACGACTGCCAGCGCATACTGATCGCTATTGAATATGGGCTGGGACTGGATCTGCTCCGGTGCCATATAGGAGATGGTGCCCGCGAGATCCTGTATGCTGCGCGTGCTGTTATAGTGTGTGCTCTGCGCCATAACGGCGATGCCAAAGTCGCTGAGCAGGACCTCGTGACGCGCCCCGATGAGCATATTCTCCGGCTTCACATCGCGGTGAATGACCCTGTGCTCGTGCGCGTACTGCAAAGCGTCGGCGATCTGGTTGACATAACTAACGACCAATGGTAGGGCGAGCGCCACGCCTTTAGGATAACGTCTGCGCAGCGTACCATTGGGCGCGTAATCGACGACCAGGAAAGGCGTCGAGCCTTCAACGCCGAACTCAAGCACGCGTACGATGTGCGGGTGCACCAGGCGAGCGATAGTGCGCGCCTCCGTACGGAAGTGGTCGGCGTCATTTTCAGATATTTGCGCATGCAGGATTTTGATCGCTGCAAGGGTATCGAGATAGATATGTTCGCCCAGATAAACTTCCGCAAAGCCTCCCGTGCCAAGCAGGCTGGTCAGGCGGTAGTTCCCAAGCTGTTGTCCCACGCGATCCGCCATTATCACCTCTTCTTTAGGCAAGTAGAAAGCAAGCCGGAGCGTACAGATCGTCTTAGATGCTCGAAATATTATCTCTGCTCATTGTAGGAAATAATGGTGAAAGCGTCAAGATAAGACGATGAAAGAACAGCACTGCTCGACAGCAACGAAGAGGTGTGCTATTCTTAGAAAAAGCCCATGAATGTGACGAGGAATGAGAAGGAAGCACAACCATGGAAGCAACAGTGACCCCGGAGCAGCGTCAAGCAGCCAGGCGTGATCCCAGGGATGATTGAGCAGTGGAGACAGGGACACGCCTCCTCTCCTGTTGCTAAAAAGATGAGAGCGTTGGAGTTCACGGGAGAGCTTGTGCATACAAGCCCTCGTGCAAGTTCTGGAGAGAGAGAGATGAAGCACCAGACCCTGTTTGGTCGCCCACTAGGTATTGGCCTCATTGTGCTCCAGAAGACCCTCTGGGGCAGCGTGCTGCTCGTGGTGGCAGTCGTGCTGCTGACATGGCACGCCCAGCATGTGACCGATCCTTTCCAGGAGCTGTTCACACGGGAACTCGCTGAGGATCCGCACGATCTGCTCGCCACTGCGCTCATCCGTCTGGTCCCGACCGTTTCATTGCAGGCGGAGCTGCTGCTCGCTGTGGGAGGAACTGTCTATGCCCTGCTGGAGGGGATCGAAGTCTGGGGACTCTGGCGTGATCTGATGTGGGTGGAACTGCTGATTGTGGTAGAGACGGCCGCCTTCCTCCCCTATGATATTTGGGAGTTGGTGCGTTCTCCCTCCGTCGTGAAAGTCCTGTCCCTAGTGATCAATGTCCTGATCGTCTGGTATCTCGTCGTGCGCTACCTCCGCAAGCGTACTGTCCAACGAGAGCAGCACGAAGGCGTCCGGAAGCCGCCCAGCGTGCGGCGGGATACTCGGAACTAACGCAAGAAAACGAGCCACCACACCTTTTGCCTGGGGAGTATCGGTCTAAGGAGAGGAAATCGATCAATCGCGGACGCGCTGCAAGCTCCTTATGCAGTGAGAAACGCTGTTGCACAGCTAGCCTTCGGCTCAAGCTTTGTATTCGGTCAGAAACGAGACTTCGTCTCTAGCTCTCGCTCATCTGACCGAAAGGAAGTATCTCACTACAAGGAAGAAGCTGGTCCCTACCCCGATAGGCGCTCAAAAAATGGGTCAGGGAGAGAGTGGAGCAAGCCCCTTCCCTACTGGTTCTGCCTTTGGAATAGCCCGGACCCCCGCGTGGGCATACATTAGTACCCCCACTGTATAGGAGTAACGGGCATTTTGTGCTATAATAGAGCAACTAGAAAAATCTACAGGTGAATACTGCATAGATCTCTGTGATTCGAGTAAGTGAGTGTATACATAAACTAACCTATTCTAAGGAACAGATAAGGAACAGATAAAGATAAACAATGAACAACGCCGAGAGCATTCTATCCTCCTCAGCCTTCAACCTGACCGATCGCTTGCAGATCTTCAGCTATCTCGTCTCCCCCAACCGTGTGCGCTGGTATCGCCTCATCATGCGTATCTTTCTCCAGCGTCACCGCGAGCTGTATCGTTACCAACTGACGGCCCAGGAGGTGCGCGACGAGGTACGTGAGACCTTCGATGCCGAATACACGCTAGAGCAGTGTCAGAGCGACCTCGCAGCGCTGAAGGAGTGGGGCAACATCATCACCTTTTATGACTCGAGCCGCGCCACCTCCATTGCCAGCTTCCTCTCGCCCGCTCTGCTCTACCAGGCCACGCCTGCCGCTATAGCCGTTGAGACGTTTCTCGACGAGCAGGCCCGCGCCAGCGCCAACAGCGGCGCGCTACGCCAGGGTGATCTGCCGCGCCTGTGGGAGTCGCTCGCGCGCCTCGACGAATGGTTAGCGGCGGATGAGTTCACGACCGCGCGCAGCCGCGAGATCGCCGAGGAGTGGCAGCGCGCCTTCGAGATATGGAACACCATGGCGCGCGAGGCCGCGCAGTACCTCGCCAACATGATTAACGCTGCCCAGCAGGCGCGCCCCGACCTGGAGGCGTTCCAGCTCTATAAAGCTGCCGTTGTGGCCTACGTGCATGGTTTCGCCCAGGCGCTGACGCAGTACAGCCCACGCATTCGCGGCCAGCTCACCGCTTGGGCCAGAACAGGCAAGCAGGAGCGGCTCATCGAGATCGCCGCCCGTTACCTCGATCCGCCCGCGCCGACGCTGGAGAACAGGCCATCGACCGAAGAACTGCTCCAGGATGCCCGCAATCAGGTGGACGCTCTGGTCAACTGGTTCGCAGAGGGCAAGAACGCTGACTCATTCCGGCGCAACGCCCTCGCCGAGGTGGACAAGGTTGTGCGCCGCGCCAGCATCCTCGCTTCGACGGCGCGTCCCAGCGCCAACTATGCGGCCCAGCTCGACACCCTGGCGCGCCAGCTCTTGAGCACGAGGGACGGCGAGACGGCGCAGCAGCTCTTCTCGGTCGCCTTCGCCAATCTTCTCCCCGTACATCTGCCCGAGGGGTTGGTGGGCACGCCCAGCTCCGTCTACGAGCCGACGCACTCCAACGCCTGGCAGGAGCCACCCGCTGTAACGCTGCAACTGCGCCCGGTCAGTCGCTCCTCGCATGGCAACCTGCCGCTGGAAGATCCGATCATCGACAATCGCACCCTGCTGCGCGAACTGGTGGCGCAGCATGAGAACAGGAACAGGGAGCAGCGCGAGCGCTTTGCGCGCCTCTTCGCCGATAGCTACCTCGATATCGGTACGATCGAGAGCATCACACCCGATGATCGCAGCGTATTGATGGAGGTGATTGATGCCTGCCTGGGTCAGAGCCAGAACCAGTATCGCGCGCCCGACGGCTCAATTATCACTCTACTCAATCCTGGCGAGCAGATGTATACGGTTCTGCGCGCCTCCGATGGCGTGTTGCTGCTGCCGCGCTATCTTCTGGAGCGCCAGGAGGAGCCGGTGGAGGCGTCAGCGTTCGATGATAGCATATTACAGGCGCAGTAGGATGAGGAGGATTTGAGATGATGATAGAACCAACAACGCAAGAAAGTGTGCAAGAGACGCCTCCCGTAGAGACACGGCCCGCGAGCCGTAACGCGCTCTCGCGCCGCCAATCGCCTGCTGCCGACCTGATCAAGGCGCACGTCGCGCTGATGGAGCGCGAGGTCATCCTACCCAGGCAGGGGGACCTGTTCCGCCTCGTGCAGCATCACTATCACCGCCTGCAGTCCTGGCATGATCAGCATACGGGCTGGCGTATCCAGCGCAGCAGCACGGTCATTCGCCTCGTGCGCCACGTGAGCGCAACGACGCCCGGCTATCTCTACGAGCGCCTGCGCGACCCCAGAGACTTCGCCTGCCTGACCTGGACGCTTTGGTACGCCGAAAATCGCCAGCTCAGCGGGCGTGGCAACGATCAGCAATTCCTGCTCTCACAGCTTGCCGAGCAGATTCAGGAGCAGTCGGCGTACGATGGCAACGAGGCGGCATTCGATTTTCGCCGCCCTGCCGACCGCTACAGCATCCAGCGCGCCCTGCAATATCTACAGGACCTGGGCGGGCTGCAACTGGTCGACGGGCAGACGCGTGAGTGGGTGGAGCAGACCGCCAACGCCGATGTGCTCTATGAATTCACCGATGTAGCGCGCTCGCTTGTTGGCGCGCTGAGTCCGCAGGTCGTCGCGTCGGCGGCTGAGCGGCTGGCCGATCTCGCCGCGCTACTGCAACCGACGAAGCTGCAAGAGGCCGCCGGGACGCCCCCGCTGATGCGTGCATGGCGCGCGCTCATCCTGGGACCCGCGTTCTTCCGTTTTGACGACCCGCTCGCCTTCGACGAACTGCTCAGGCACCTCGACAGTATCGCCAACGAACTGCTGGAAACGTTCGGCTGGCTGCTCGATGTGCAGCGCGATTACGCCTTTATAGTGCGTGCGAGTGGCATGGCGACGGGACCCGTTACCGCTTTGACGGCCTTTGGTTCGAATGATCAAATAGCGATGCTGTTGTGCGCGGCGATGCGCGAACAGGTGACTACGGGTGCGTGGCCCGGACCCGACGCGTACGGCTGCCTGCATGTGATGACTGAAGATATGAGCGAGCTATTCTACGCGGTGCGCGAGCGCCACGGCGAGAGCTGGGGTAACGAGGCCCGCAACAAAAGCGCGCGCAGCCTGCTGAACGACGTCTATCGCAAGATGCGCCAGGTCGGTATCCTGCGTGGACCCGACGAAGCTGGCAATGTGTTGATACTACCAATCGCCGCCCGCTACTCCGCTACCTACGACCAGGGAGAGCAGAAGGCGGCTCCGCGTAGTCGCAGCAGGGCGAAGTCGAAGGCCGCGAAAGAGGCTGTAGCGAAGGAATTGCCCGGCCTGGATGAAGCATAGCCTACCGGTGGAGAAGAGAAGAGAACGTATGCAAAAAACTTTTGACGATGTGGCCGCGTGGTCGGCTGCAACTAACGGAGCAAGTGAAGACGCACTGATACACCAGGTCGCCTCTTTTGTTGAGATGTTACAGGCTCAGCCCGGCGGCCCGCTCGGATATCGCCTGCGCCGCATCATCCTGACCAACTTCTGGCTCTACGGCCAGCAGGAGTTCGAGATACCACACGGTCGCCTCTTCCTGGCGGGCGAAAACGCCAGCGGGAAATCGACAGTCCTCACCGCCGCCCTGCCGCTTGGCCTGGACGGTGATCTGCGGCCCAATCGCCTCGATACCTTCGGGGGCCGGGAGCGCCATATCGAATACTACGTGCTTGGTGGAGCAGAGTCGGCGACACCCTACAATCACGAGCGGCGCACCTCGTATATCGCCCTCGAATTCGAGTGGTGCGATCCCGATCATCCCCCGATCGCTGAAGAACTGCGCCAGCGCTGGGAGAACGGCGACCGCGAACGGACGCGCTTCCTCACCATCGGCCTGAGCATCGCAGGCAACGCCAACACGACCGATCGCATCCGTCCCCTGCGCTTCCTGATCACCGACGGTTCGCGCCTGGGCTACGACCTCGACACCCTGTACGAGACCGGCAACCGGCACGAGAAGCGCGCTTACGACCACACGCGCTTCAAGCAGGTCCTGGAGGGCCACGGCATTATCTGCGACACACAGGCCGACTACGAGCGCCAGGTCTCGCGCTACCTCTTCGGCTTTGCCGATAGCAAAGACTTCGAAAAGCTGATCAGCCTCCTGCTGGTCCTGCGCCGGCCTAACCTGAGCACCGAGCTTAGCTTCTCGCGCGTCCACGAGTATCTCAAGATGTCGCTGCGCAGAATCTCCGGCGAGACGACATCGCGCGTCATCGGCACCATCGAGCGCATAGACGCCATTCAGAGCGAGATTGAGCGCATCCAGGAGGCGTTCGACGCCACCGAGCGTGTGCACCACGCCCGGCAGTCGCTGGCCCTCGTGCGCGCGCAACTGGCGGGCTGCGAATACGCGGGTGCGCAGATGGGCGAGGACGCCGTTCAGAGCCGCGTCACAAGGCTGCGCAGGGACCTCGATAGGGCCACCAACGAGCGCGGCCAGTCCGAGCAGCGCATCCAGGATCTCCAGACTGAACAGTACCAGGTCGGCGGCCAGATCAAGGCGCTAGAGGCCAGCGAAGGCTTGCAGGTCGCCACTCAACTTACGGTCGCGCGCGAGCGTCAACAGGAGACCTCGGCCCAGTTGCGCCTGCAGGAGCAGGGCCTGACCGCTGCCCGCCGCGCCATCGAGGAGAGCGTCGCCGCCCTGGAACGGCAGCGCGCGCGCTTCGAGCAGATAAAAACTGAGAGCGCGGCGCACCTGCGCGACCTGCAGAGCATCGCTCGCGACGAGGCCCTGTGGGAGGTCGCGGCCTTCCAGTTGGAGGAGGCGCAGCGACAGATCGGCACCATCGCCCCCGATACCGCCGAGCCGCCCGAGATGCCCGCAGCCGTCGCCACACTCGTCGGCGAGCAGGCGGACGAGCGCAGCGAGTGGCTGCGTCAATTGGAAGAACTGCACCAGCAGCGCGAGAAACTGGACGCGCGCGTGCAATTCGCCCGCAACCTGGAGACCACGCGCTTTCAAGAACTGGACGAGGCGCGTCGCCATTTCCAGTCCGTGCAGGACCGCGCCTATGCAGCGCGGGAAAATCTGGAGCAGGCGCTGGAACCATTCTTCGCCGCGAGCGAGCTCTCCGCGCAATCTCCCGACGAGATACTGCTGGAACAGGGCGAGGACGACGAATCGCAGAGTGGGCGCATCGTCGAGCAGTTCGCCGCAGCTATAAACAGCTACCGCCAGGATATCAGCGCGCTTGAGACTGAACTGACTGAGGCCGCCGATGCCATCCAGGGCGAGCTCAACGAACTGCAACTGCTCACCGGCGGCAAGATGCGCGAGATCAGCGAGCTCAAGTCTCTCTACGAGCAGAAGCAGGCTGAACCGGAGTACGCTCCCGTGCGTTCGGAGCGGCGCACCCGGGCGCGCGCAAAATTGCAGGAACAGGGCATCGCCACGCAACCGCTCTATGCTCTGCTCGACTTCGCCCCTGATATCGCCGAAGACGAAGCGGGCCGGATCGAGTTCATGCTCGAAGACGCCGGCCTGCTCGACGCGCTCGTCGTCGCCCCGGAGCAGGTCGCAGCCGCCGACGCCCTCCTGACCGAAGAGGGCTTGAGCGATTGTCGCCTGGACCTCGCCTCTCTGAATGGCATGGCGCATGGGCACGATGGCAGACTCGCCCTGCTGCGCTTCGACACCGCCCAGGATCAGCGATGGGAGGCGATCACGAACGAACTGCTGCCCGTGCTTGGACGGCAGAACGGCGCAGGCGGCGACAATAATGCCGCGCGTTACGCCCTGTACGAGGGTGGAAGCTGGATGCACGGCCTACTGACGGGTCGCGCCGGCATCGGCATGGCGCGCAGTATCGGTAAAGCGACACGCCTGCGCGCCCGGCAGCGCGAACTCGACGCCTTGCAGCAGCAGCAAGCGGCCCTCGATGCCGAATTGCAGGAACTCACCGACCGCCTCGCCTACTATGAGCAGCAATTGACGCAGGTACAGGAGAAGCAGGCACAGTTGCGCCACCTGCTGCGCGACAGTGGCATCGAAGATATCTACGCCGAGCTTGCGCAGGTCAGGGGTGCGGTAGACAACGCCAGGGGCAAATATCAGAAAGCTCGCGTGCAGACCCAGGAGGTGCGCCAACAGTACAACGCGCTGCTCGCCCAACTGGAACGCGAGAGCAGAGGCGTCGGCCAGTTCGTTGGCGACGCGCGGCGCGTGCAGGCCGCACGCATGGGCATGGTCAAATTGAAAAATCAGGCCCGCACGCTGCAAAATCAACTCAATAACGTCATTCATACCTGGCAGGAGCACCAGAAGGCGCACACGGGAGTCGAGCAGGCAAGGGCCAACGAGGTCAACGTCGTCAGCCTGTATGAGCGTGTGCGTTCACAGGCGCTGCAGGCCCAGGCGGAGATGGAAGAGTTGCAGCGCGTCGCCGCCTCCTCGAATGCCGAGGAGTTGAGCGAGCGCCTGCGCACACTGCGCGAGCGCAACGATACGCTCTTTACAGAACTGGATGCTGCACGAGCAAACTTCGCCCGCCTGGACGAACGCATGCATAATGTAGAGAGCAACCTCGCGGAGGCCGAGACCAATCTCCAGGCCGCGCAGGCCGATCGACACGATAAGCAAACGCATTTCGCGGAACTGCTGGCGGCGTATCCCGTCGAGCAACTGCTGGCGGTGCGTCAACAGGCGGCGGGCGGCGACTATATGGGTGCAGCCCAGAAGCTCCTGGGCACTGAACTGCGCGAGGGCGATATTCCGCTGCGCAAGGAACAGCTTGAGGGCGAGTACCGCGACGCCTACAACGCTCTCGTGCGCACCTTCACCCACGAGCAGCCGACCCTGCTCGAATACGGACCCGATCTCGACGACCAGGGCCACGTCATATTCCTCAACGAGAACCGGAGCATCCCCGTCGAACTGCTGGGGATTCTGGGCGAGCGGATCGAGATGCAGAAGACGCTGCTGGACGAGGAGGAGCGCCAGTTGTTCGAGGATTTCCTCTTGCAGGAGATCGCCGAAGCCATCCGCATGCACATCCTGGAGGCCGAGGAGTGGGTGCAGCAGATCAACGCCGTGCTCAGCAACCTGCCCATGATCGGCGAGCACTACTCGCTGCAATGGAAGGCCCCCGCCGAGTACGACATGACGAAGCTGGGCAGCCACCTCGCCCAACACTATCGCCTCCTACGCAAGCCCGCGCAGAGCCTGACGACCGAGGAGACCGAGACGCTGATGAGCGCGTTCCGCCGCGAGATCGAGGCCGTGCGCCTGCGCCAGCAGGAGAGCCCCGACACCAACTTCATGGAGGCGTTAGAGCAGGTCTTCGACTATCGCGAATGGTTCCACTTCGATGTCTGGGTCGCGCCCATCGGCGGTCAGCGCCAGCGCCTGACCGATCGCGTCGCGGGCACACGCAGCGGAGCCGAGCAGCTCTTCGCGCTCTACGTCCCGCTCTTCGCCGCCCTGGGTGCCCTCTATCGTAGTGCGGCCCCCGGCGCGCCCCACCTGCTGGCCCTGGACGAAGCCTTCGACAAGGTGAGCGCCGCCAACACGCAGCGCATCATGGAGTTCCTCGTCTCGCAGGACTTTCAGTGGCTCATGACCGGTCCCCAGGTCAGTGGCACCGGATCGAGGATTCCTGCCAGCGCCCGCTACCTGATGATCCACGAGAAAGGCTCGCCGGTCGCCACCGCATCGGCCTCGTTCTGGAGCGATAATAAGAGCAAGAACAAACAATAAACGGGGGCCCGTCATTTTTTGGCACATGGGATCTCACCAAACGACCAATGTAGGGGCGCGGTTCACAAGCCCGCCGAGCCCCCAGGCTGACGCACGGGGACTTGTACCCGGCCCCGCGGGCTTGTGAACCGCGCCCCTACATTGGGGGGAATGATGCTCAGTGACAATCTCTCCTCCCCACGGCGTCGCGTCGTGTCGCGCCGCGTGCCGCATAGCGGCGAGGGATCAGGAAAGAAGGTAGCGTATGACAAAAATCAGCGGCTTCGTCGAATGGTTGCCGGAGCAGAGGATCGTCGAACTGCAATGGCTCGACGAGATGCGCCGCATCTTCGAGAGCTACGGCTTCTGCTCGATCGAGACGCCGGCGGTGGAGGAGATAGACGCGCTACTGGCGAAGGGCGAAACGGATAAAGAGATCTACGTCATTCGCCGCCTGCAAGAGGACGACGGTAAGGGGAGCGACGCGCGCCTGGGGCTGCACTACGACCTGACTGTCCCCCTGGCGCGTTACGTCGCGGAACACTACAACGACCTCGTCTTTCCCTTCAAACGCTACCAGATGCAGCGCGTCTGGCGCGGCGAGCGACCGCAGGAGGGCAGGTACCGCGAGTTCTACCAGTGCGACATCGACGTGATCAACAACAACACGCTGCCACTGTACTTCGATGCCGAGATGCCCGCGATCATCTACGAGCTCTTCAAGCGCCTGGACATCGGCGACTTCCAGTTGCACATAAACAACCGCAAGATCCTCGAAGGCTACCTGCAAGGGCTGGCGATCGAAAAAACCGTGCCGGTGATTCGCGTGCTCGACAAGCTGGACAAGATCGGTCGCGCTGGCGTCCTCGCACAATTGCAGAGCGAGCTGGATCTAACGGGCGAACTGGCGGAACGCTGTCTCGCGCTCGCCAGCATCCAGACCTCGGACGCCTCCTTTGTTGAGCGCGTGCGGGAACTGGACGTGCGCTCTGATCTGCTCAGCGAGGGTCTGGACGAACTGACGTTTGTGCTCTCCGCCCTGAGCGATCTACCGGCTGGCGTTGTGCTGGCCGATCTGGCGATCGCGCGCGGCTTCGACTACTACACCGGGACGGTCTACGAGGGGAAGCTGGCGGATTTTCCCGCCCTGGGTGCCGTCTGTTCTGGCGGACGTTATGATAATCTGGCGGGCTCGTTTATCAATCGCAAACTGCCGGGCGTGGGCCTCTCCATCGGCCTGACGCGCCTCTTCGCCAAACTCCTGCACGAGCAGCGGCTCAAAGTGGGTCCAAAGTGTCCGACGCAGGTGCTGCTGGTCCTCTTCGATGAAGAGCGGCGCGGCGAGACGCTGCGTACGGCGCGCATCCTGCGCGAGCGCGGCCTCAACGTCGAGGTTTATCCCACACCTATCAAGCAAGGCCAGCAATTGCGTTATGCCGCGCGCAAGGGCATTCCCTACGCCTGGTTCTTACCCTACGAGGGCAAGAGCCACGAGGTGAAAGATATGCGGAGCGGTGAGCAGGTCCCCGCCGATCCTGCGACCTGGAGGCTGGTGCAATGAGCGAAGCAGGCGCACAACGGGCCGTAGATTTTTTTGTGCGCGCTGGCCTGACGCGCCTGCTGGATGAGCTGCGCGCCAAATACATCGCCGAGGGACAGGTGCGCGGCCAGGTCGTGTTGGAGGAGAGCAGCGCGGGCGAGCGCCGCGAGATCGCCAGCTTCCTGGGCAGACCTCCGTATCGCGACGCCACCATCAGAATCAGGCTCGCGGAGATCGACCAGGCCCTGCGCAAGAGCGGCTTCGCCTGCACGCTGCTCGATGTGCTCATCGCCTACCGCCCCGACGAGCCCCTGGAGACGCAGCAGGAGAAGCGTGCCGCCCGCGCCGCGCACCAATTCGATTTCCACCACGCGCTGCACTCCCTGGCGGAGGAAGTACCCGAGCGTGGACGTTTCTGGCTGCTCAATGGCCTGCACGGGCTTGAGTGGCTCTTTGCGCGCTACAAAAACTTGCCCATCGAGGAGCAGGAACGCCAGCTTGCCATCGTCGGCTACGTCGCGGGCCTGTTGGACCAACTACCGGTAACGTCCGAACGGCTGGCCCTCTTTGCGCAGCGAACGAGCGGCGATCCCCATGCTCTAGACGCGGGCCGTCCCGCCGGTCGCCTGTTCCTGCTAGCCCTCAACGACCTCGCCAGCGATGCGACGCCCACGCCGCCGCAGGAGCGAGCGCACGCGCTGCGCCTCTACAACGAAGTCGGCCTGCTGGTCGACACCATCTCGTCAAGCGTCGCTGTCTACAATCTGGCGGGCGCGCTCACGCGTTCGGGCGAGGCCGATCCGCTCCCACGTGCGGCGGGAGCGCGCATACTGCTCCTGCCGCAGCGCCAGTTGTTGGAGTGGAGCAGCGCTCAGCCGGCCCACCCGCATATCTACGTCTTCGAGAATCCCCAGGTCTTCGAAGAGGTCATTGACTCATTAACGCGCCAGGATATGCAGGGAACGCCGCCGACGCTCGTCTGTACGGCTGGCTGGCCCAGCGTCGCCGCGCTCCTCCTGCTCGACCAGTTGCTCGGGTCAGCGGAGGCGAATACGCTCCACTACAGCGGCGACTTCGATCTGAAGGGCCTGCAGATCGCCGCGCACCTACTGCTGCGCTATCCAGGCCGCTGCCAGCCCTGGCATTTTGATGTCGAATCCTACAACGAGGCGCTACAGTCCGAAGGAGTATCGGCGCGCGAGAACGAGCTGGCGTTGCTCAGCACGCTGCCGGGGGTCTTTGCTCCGCTGATCGCTGCTATGCGGGAGAAGGGGAGATGGGCTTACCAGGAGGGTATAGCCCACCTCCTCGCACAAGATATTTGACCCGTTTGCTCGTTTCTTTTCATCGCACAACCCTGCTGTCTGAGCCACTTTCCTCTCTGTCCTCGCCCGTCTTTGTCCGTCTTTCCCCGACGTTGTTACTGTCAATGCTACTGTCAACTTTTTCGCCTTGAAAAGGCTGGCGAAGTGCACTTCAGGACGATTGCTTTGCACGAATGGCTTGAATACGCGCTTTCAGTTGCGCGGCTTCTTCGGTTCGTTGCATCCTTTCCAGCAGATCGGCGTAGTTCTCCAGGTCGACCGCGACTTCCAGGTGCTCTGGCCCGAAGCATTTCTCATCGATGGCCACTGAACGCTGAATGAGCGGTTCGGCCTCCTGATAGCGCCCCTGCTGTTTGTAGAGCTGAGCCAGATTATAGAGGGTGGCGCTGGTGTCGGGATGCTCAGGACCCCGCGTCTTCTCATAGATGGCCAGGGCGCGCTGATAGAGGGGTTCGGCCTCGGTATTGCGTGCATGCTCATTGAGATACCATCCCGCCCGATGAAGCAGCGATGCAGCTTCTGGGGTCTGAATGCCGTGCTGATTCAGGTGATCGAGGCAGATGAAGACCTGGGGCAAATACTGTTTACACTGCTCCCAGGTCTGGAAGGATACCTCGGGAAAAGCGGCATTGACCAGACGCACGACGCGCTCGGCCCACTGTTGCTGGGTTGGGGAGTCCAGACGATCTTTGAGCACCACCTGCACCAGACGGTGCATGGCCAGGCTCTTGCTCTCCACCAGACGCCGGATCAGAGAGAACGAACGCAGCAGATCCATCGCCTCATTCCAGCGGAAAGCATCTTCCACCAGCGATTGCAGGACCGGCCCCAGTTCAGAGGCGCCTTGCTGCAAGAGGTCTTCAGGAATGCCGTCCGGGTCCAGAAACGCGCAGAGCCGCAAGAGATCTGCCGCCGCCGGGTTGCGCTGCTCCACCTGCTCAAAGGACACCGCCCAGGTGGCGGCCACCGTTCTGGGATAGTCGGAAGGGACGCGCCGCTTCCACCTGAGCAAGTCGGCACGATGCTGCTGATAGAGCTGTAGATAGCCGGAGAGCCCGCATCGGGTCTGTTCGATATAGGCAGCCGCCTGATCAATGGCCAGTGGGACGCCTCCCATCGCGGTGACGATGCGTTCGGCTGCTTCTCGATCGTCGTGATGGGCTGCTTCCAAGGGTGTTTCTGGTGTCAGCATACGGGCACGACGTAGCAAGAGATCTATCCCCTCCTGCACGTCCATCTGCTCGACTTCGATGCCCTGGGCCATCCCTTGGACGGAGGGGTCTCGGGTCGTGAGCAGGATGTGGCCGTTCTCTCCCGCTGGCAGGTAGTCGGGGATGATCTCCAGATCATCGGCATTATCCAGAATGAGTAACCACTCCTTCTGTCTGCTGAGCCACTGCTTCACGACGTGGAGGATGCGGATCTGGTCCTGATCGTCCTTCTCTGCAAGGTGCAAGAGACCTGCCATGCTCACGTAGTCAGAGCAGAGCGTGTCCAGTGCTGCGGCACGGACCCAGAACACTGCCTGATAGCGCTGTTGGTAGCGATAGGCATACTCCACCGCGGTTTGCGTTTTGCCGATGCCTCCTAGCCCATGGATCGCCAGCGTTTGGGTAAGAGCCACGGCCTTCTTTCCGGTCAGCTGCTCATGCAGGGTCGTGAGCAGCGTTTCCCGTCCAGTGAAGAATCGATTGCGGCGATAGGGCACATTCCAGACCAGCGGCCAGTTGCCTGGAAAGGCGGGTGGAGGCTCAGGCGGTTGCGGCGATGCATCCCCTGGAAAGATGGGAGCAGTCGAAGGGATGGCACGAGAACGGCGAACCCCGGCGAGCAGGGCATTCTGTGCTGCCAGGGCATTATTGCGCCCAACCAGGTCGATGTAACCGATGGCTGCAAGCAGTCCTTTGAGGGTACAGGTCCGAACACGCACTGGCAGGAGCTTGCCATCTTTGCCTGTGGGGTCTTGTCGGAACGCTTCGGCCCATTCGGGTTTGGTGTAGAGGGCGTCGAGGTAGTCAGGAGAGAGCACCGCGATGGTTCGTGTGGCCACCATTGTGGCGTGATCCATTTCCAGGATGAAGTTGCCACCGGGGCGAAAGTCCCAGGCTTGCAGAATCGTGGAGTAGCCTTCCGCTTCCAACTGCCAGGCGATCCACTCGGCCCAGCCACGATCTGCCTTGTTGTAGCTGATGAAAAAGTCTTTGGTGGCCTCCTCTGCCATCGGCTCTTCGTCCTCTCTTGTTTGTCAGGAAGCAACCAGGTGAACATAGTCACAGTAGAAGGTTGCATTCTTGCTCGGCTGATATGTAGTATAGTTGAAGAACAGGCATCTGGCAAGATATTCAGGCGGAGCTTCGAGAGTCGATAAGAGGAAAGAGGGTGTTTCTGGTAAGCCCATCAACCATCAAAGGTGGTAGAGACCTAATTTTACTACCAAATTTTTGTTCTGAAAATGTCTACTGGGAGCACTTTAGGATTGTTGTTTTGCACGAAGCACCTGGGTGCGTGCTTCCAGTTGTGCTGCTTCCTCTGGTCGATGCATTTGTTGCAAGAGACTGACATAATGCTTTAGAGTAGTAACAATTCCAGGGTGCTCAGGTCCCAGCGTCTTCTCCCGGACGGCTAATGCACGCAGGTAGAAGGATTCGGCCTCCTGGTAACGTCCCTGGATATGGTAGAGTCCTGCCAGATTGTTGAGAGTGGTGCTAATCTCAGAGTGCTCAGGACCCAGCGTCTCCCGGATGGTCAGCGCCCGCAAATAGAGAGGTTTGGCCTCCTGATAGCGCCCCTGAGCATGGTAGAGGAGTGCCAGGTTGTTGAGAGTGGTGCTGGTCTCCGGGTGCTCAAGCCCCAGCGTCTTCTCATCAATGGTTAGCGCACGTAGAAAGAGGGGTTCGGCCTCCTGATGGCGCCCCTGAGCATAGTAGAGCAGGCCTAGGCAATTGAGGGTAGTGCTAATCTCAGAGTGCTCAGGACCCAGCGTCTTCTCCTGGATGGTCAGTGCACGTAGTAAGAGAGGTTCGGCCTCCTGATAGCGTCCCTGGTCCCGGTAGAGGAAAGCCAGGTTGCTGAGGGTGGCGCTAGTCTCAGGATGCTCAGGACCCAGCGTCTTCTCTTTGATAGTCAGTGAGCATAGGTAGAGCGGCTCCGCCTCCTGATAACGTCCCTGGTATCGGTAGAGGAGAGCCAGATTATTGAGGGCGGCACCGGTCTCGGGATGCTCAGGCCCAGGAATCTTCTGTTTGATAGCCAGCGAATGTAGAAAGAGGGGTTCGGCCTCCTGATAGCGGGCAGTATCTTGCAGATAGGTGGCAGTACGGTCGAGCAGACGTGACGCTTCAGGAAAAGAGAACTGGTAGTCATCAATGAGACGAGCACCTGCCAGGGAATGCGACAACAATGCGTGGATCGGAAGCCAGCGCTCGGAAGGGAAGACTGCATTAAGAGTGCGTACAGCTCGCTCAGCCCATTGCTGTTGGGTCACAAAATTCATACCATCTTTAAGCACTACTTGTACCAGACGATGGATAGCAAGACTTCGAATATCAGCAAGACGCCGGACTAGCGAGAATGAGAGCAACACATCGATGACTTCGTTGAACTGAAAATCATCGCTCACTATGTGCTGAAGGAAAGGGCCAAGTTCAGACGCACCTTTGGTGATAAGAGTTTCAGGAATCACATCAGGATCGAGAAAGGCACATAAGCGTAACAGGTCTGCTGCAGCAGGGCTTCGCTGCTCCACCTGTTCAAAAGAGAGGGACCAGGTGGTAGCTACTGTTTTGGGATACTCTGGTGCCACCCGTCGCTGCCACTTGAGCAGATCTGCTCGACGCTGCTGATAGAGAGTGAGGTAACGTGAAAGGTCGTATTTCATCTGCGTGATGTAGGCCCCTGCCTGATCAAGCGCAAGTGGAAGTCCATCCATCTCCTTTACCAGGCTCTCTGCTATGGTTCGATTCTCAGCAGGCACTTGATCCAATAGCCCACCAAGCGTAAGCACGCCCGCTCGTTGTAACAGAAGCCTCGTTGCCTCCTCTTGGTTCATTTTCTCGACTTCAAGCACTTGGGCAATAGTTGCTACTGCTTGATCACGCGTAGTGAGCAAGACATACCCATTATCACCAGCTGGGATGAAGTTTGCAACGGCTTCCAGATCATCGGCATTATCCAGAATGAGCAGCCATTCCTTATGGAAAGTAAACCATCGTTTGACTGCTGCCACCACCCGATTTTGATCCTGTTCATGTTGCTCTGGCAGTGACAATAACGTAGCTAGCGTCACGAAGTCGGCGATGAGCGTGTCACGCATGGCTGCACGTACCCAGAAAATTGCCGGGTATTCCCTGCGATATCGATAGGCATACTCAATTGCAATTTGGGTTTTGCCGATACCTCCCAGGCCACTGATCGCTTGCGGCTGGGTCAATGCGGCTGTTTTGATGACAGCGAGCCGCTCGTGTAGCGTCTTGATCAAGTCCTCGCGTCCCGTGAAGAACGGATTACGCCGATAAGGAATGTTCCACAGCAGGCCAGGAAAGCCTGGAGCTGCCGTCACGCTGCCAGGATAGGGAAGCTGTCCTGATGGCTTAGCACGTCCCTGCTGGACACCTTTCAGTAACATCTCAAAAGCTGCAGCCTCCGTCAAATCCACAAGGTTTATAGGAGTAAGGGACGCAAACAGGCCAGTTGGCGTACATTCGCGCACACAAATAGGTATCAATTTGCCTTGTCTCCCAATAGGATCTTGCGCAACAGCCGCAGCCCATTCTGATTGTGAGTATACTGCTGTGAGATCCAGATAATCCGGAGAGAGGACGGCGATAGTGCGCTTCGTCTGTTTGGTCGCTTCATTCATTTGTAGGACAAAGTTGCCACCAGGGCGAAAGTCCCATGCCTGCAGGATGGTAGAGTACCCTTCATTTTCCAACTGCCAGGCGATCCACTCGGCCCAGCCACGATCTGCCTTGTTGTAGCTGATGAAAAAGTCTTTGGTGGCCTCCTCTGCCATCGGCTCTTCGTCCTCTCTTGTTTGTCAGGAAACAACCAGGTGAACATAGTCACAGTAGAAAATTGCATTCTTGCTCGGCTGAGATGTAGTATAGTTGAAAAGAGCATTGCTGGCAAGTATGCTCAAGGCGAGACAATGCTACGTAGCGAGCACTCCCTATTCATAAATAGATGGTTACAATTAGTACCACTCTCTGCATTCCTGGAGCCGCTTCTCACCTTATTTCATTCCTCTTGTATTCCTTCACGAAGTTCTTAATTGACAGCCAATGACAGATGTGTGTTATGATATGTCCACATGCAGAAGAGATAAAACGTATGGAGAGGGATGGTAACCAGGAGACCATGCAAACCACGACAGCGCAGAAAAAAGCCATTGACCACTACTATAAAGAACTTGCCGCCTATCACGAGAAAAAAGTCACCCACGAAACAGCCGTACGAAGCGCCTTCCAGTATCTCCTCTCTACCTTTGCTCAATCTGCGAACTGGGTACTGATACCTGAACAAACCCTCGCCAATGGCAAACGACCCGACGGCACACTGCGAGACAGCTTTAATCTCCCTCGTGGCTATTGGGAGGCCAAGGACACGAAGGACGATCTCACTACCGAGATACGTAAGAAGATCAGTATCGGCTACCCCACGATGAATACTATTTTTGAAGATACACGCAAGGCGATCCTCTACCAGAATAGCAAGCCAGTACTTGAGGCGGACCTGACCAAGTCCAAAGAGTTAACCACCGTTCTCGACTCCTTCTTCCACTATGCAGAGCCTGATACTGCTACCTTTGAGCACGCCGTTGAGGATTTCAAGGAGAGCATTCCTGACCTTGCAATTGGCTTGCTAGAACGGATCAAAGAGGAACACGCCAAGAACAAAGCCTTTGTCGCGGCCTTTCGTTCCTTCATGGAGCAATGCCGCACCTCGCTCGACCCCAACATGAGCAGCGAAACGGTCGAAGAAATGCTGGTGCAACACCTGCTCACGGAACGCCTTTTTCGAACCATCTTCGATAATCAGGATTTCACCAGTCGTAACGTCATCGCCTCAGAGATAGAGAAGGTCATCCAATCCCTCACGAGCCGTGCCTTCAATCGCCATGAGTTCCTCAAATCACTGGACCGTTTCTATGTCGCTATTGAAAATGCTGCCAAGAATCTGGATGATTGGTCAGAGAAACAACACTTCCTCAACACTGTCTATGAGCGTTTCTTCCAGGGCTTCTCTACCAAGCAGGCTGATACCCATGGCATCGTCTATACACCGCAGGAGATCGTCGAGTTCATGTGTGCCAGCGTCGACGTTATCCTCAAGCGCGAGTTTGGCTCCTCGCTCTCCACTCCTGGTGTGCAGATCCTCGATCCCTGTGTCGGCACGGGCAACTTCATCGTCAACTTGATACAGAAACATATCAATGGTGGTTCTCTTGCCTACAAATACGAAAATGACTTGTTCTGCAACGAGATTATGTTACTACCCTACTACATTGCATCGCTTAACATTGAGCACGCCTACTATGATCGTGTAAGGCAGTATAAATCCTTCGAAGGTATTTGTTTCGCTGATACTCTCAACTTAGAAGGTCAGCAGATGGAACTTTTCAGTGAGAGAAATACTGAACGCATACAACGAGAAAAGACTGCTCAGATTATGGTAGTAATCGGTAATCCACCATACAATGTTGGACAAAGGAATGAGAACGACAATAACAAGAACCGCCGCTATTCTGTGATCGAGGAGCGTATTCGCGAGACTTTTGTGAAGGATTCTAAAGCCACCAATAAAAATGCGCTTTCAGATGCCTACGTCAAATTTTTCCGTTGGGCGATAGACCGATTGGGGAAACGTGATGGCATTGTTTGCTTTGTAAGCAATAATGGCTTCCTCACCAATATAGCTTTCGATGGCTTCCGAAAAACACTTTTGCAGGATTTTACTCAAATCTACCACCTTGACTTGAAAGGAAATGCCCGTACAAGTGGAGATAGGCGGCGTGCAGAAGGTGGGAATATTTTTGAAGATAAAATACGTACTAGTATAGGCATCACTTTATTAATAAGATCGCAACATCACGATGATAGATGTGTATTATATCACTGTATAGACGATTTTAGCTCTGCCAAGCAGAAACGTGAATACCTTCAGATCCATAAAGATATAAGCACAATATCATGGCAAAGATTATACGTTGATGCTCAATATAATTGGCTTTTGAATAATTTATCAGAGGACTTTACGACATTTTTACCCATGGGAACAAAAGAGGCAAAAGCGTCACAGAACACGCATGAAACAACTATTTTTAGGAAATATAGCGGTGGAGTCAAAACTAATCGCGATTCTTGGATGTATGACTTTCAGCAAGATGCACTTACTACAAAAATTAATCAATTTATTGATACCTATAATGCTGAGGTTGATCGTTGGCGAAGACGTGGTAATAACACTAGCCTAGTTGATGATTTTGTAACTTACGACAATGATAAGATCAAATGGAGCCGCGATCTAAAGCTAGACTTACAACGTGGTCATTATGCAGAATTCAGAAAGGCTCAGATCCGTACATCTCTTTATCGCCCATTTTGTAAAGAATATTTGTTTTTGGACCGAATCCTTAATGAGGAAGTCTATCAAATTCCGCAATTTTTCCCTACAAGCTCTGCCGAAGCAGAGAATATGATTATAGTCATCAGTGATCACGGCCATCGCGCACCATTTAGCGTTCTCACAACGAACAGCCTTCCAGACTTACATTTGATGTCATCAGATGCTTTTCAGTGTTTCCCATATTATACCTACGCAGAGGACGGCAGCAACCGTAGAGAAAACATTACTAACTGGGCACTTACACAAATTCAGACAAAGTATGATTCTCAAGTCACGAAATGGGATATCTTCCATTATGTCTATGCGTTGCTACATCATCCACAATATAGGAAACGCTATGCCGAGAATTTGAAGCACGATCTGCCACATATTCCTCTGCTGGCGAGCCAGGAGGCATTTGCGACGTGTGTTCGGATCGGCAAGCAGTTGATGAACCTGCATGTGCGTTATGAGGAAACACAGGAGTACCCGCTAAGTCGGCAGGAGAACAAGGACGTGCCAATCACATGGCGTGTGGAGAAGATGCGCCTCACGCCGGACAAGAGCACATTGAAGGTCAATGAATGGTTGATGCTGGCTGATATTCCCCAGGAGTGTTACCAGTATCGCCTGGGGAATCGTTCAGCCCTAGAATGGGTCATCGACCAGTACCAAGTTAGCACGGACGCCAGGAGCGGCATTGTCAGCGATCCCAACCGGGAGGATGATGAGCAATATATCGTGCGTCTGGTCGGGAAAGTGGTGACCGTCAGTGTTGAGACGGTGAAGCTGGTAACGGAGTTGGCACAAAAGGTCAAGCAAGAGGATTGGTTAGACGAAGGGCAAGGAGAGGTTTCGAGGCCCAAAATACTCAATGAATAAGCATAAACGGACGCCTGGAAGGTGTAGCTAAGACACCGTCCCAGATAACTTATTCATGTTTGTCAGGGAGACGTGCCAGGATTTGGGTAAGTAGCGTTTCTATGGCGTTAAAGCGTTGATCAACCTGTGCTTTCATGGTTTCAAGGCTCTGTTCAATGGTGGAGAGACGCCCGTCCATGGTTTCTATCTGGCGAGATACTGCTGCTAGACGTTTGATGGAATCTTCTCCTAATCCCTTCACGATCACTATTTCATAAGCCATGTCTCCGTAAGCTTTGATGGTTTCTGTTTTAAATTGCCGGAGATTGAATTCAACAGCGTCCAATCGCTCTTCATGTGTTGGCATAGAGATCTGCCTTTCGTTTCATGTATGGCTTATTCGTCAGTTCTATTATATCTTACTCTGTTGGATTTTTGTCGTTTGAGCTCTATAGCCTATCAAGTTTCTTGCTGAAAAAGTTCCTCCAGGGCTTTTACTTTGCGCTCATGTGGCCATTTGAGTTGCATGTGTTGGTACGTTTCGCATGCTTCATTATAGCGCAGTTCAGAGCCAAGTTTTTTAGCGGCTGTAGCTGTTAGCTCAACATAGGTGCAACTTTGCTCCATATCACCTAACTCGACAGAGGTAAGAGCCTGACGGCTCAGAAGTTCAACCCGTTGAGGAACGAGCGTTGAGGGGAGTTCTTTCTCTATCTGCGTAAAGGATTTCCAGGCGTTTCCTGACTGGTTTAAATGGAGATACGAGGGCGTTTCATAACTCATTTTTCTCCCAAAGATGGGCTAACACTCGACCAACTTACTACCCCTATTGAGCTGATCATGCCTGCACCGGAAGAAACGGTGACTGTGGTCGATCCGCGCCACCCGCTCTTTGGGCGAACCCTGCCGTGTGTCGGCATCGCTAACTCC
>DAOTTD010000276.1:0-6958 GCA_034438015.1 Ktedonobacteraceae bacterium
TCTTGGCTCGCTTTGTTCCTGAACCCTGGCCTTGCACTCCACCCGCCCTGCGAAAGGCTTCTGTCAGGTGCAAGGTCCTTCAACCAGCCAGAGAGGCCGCCTCATGAAAAAACCTACTGTTGAAAGCCCTGCCCCGCCGCCACCCCTTGTCCCTACTGTTACATCGGTACATGAATTGGATTGACCCCTGCGGTCGCCCTGCAGGCCGCGTCATCGCATTTTCCCCTACATAATCAGGCGGCGCACAGCGTCGAGCAGGTCGCGCACGTGAAAAGGCTTGACGATCACCTGCTGCACCCCCAGGCTCTGTGCGTCGGGGCTATCGGTCCCGGCAGTGATCACGACGACTGCCGGGAGAGGGTACGTCATTTTCCATTGCTTGTGCAGGCGTTCGAGAAACGCATTGCCGCCCATGCCTGGCATAGCCAGGTCCAGCAAAATAACGGAGGGATAGCGCCCCTCGCGTGAGGCGTTATTCATCCAATCCAACGCCTCCTGCCCCTCAGCAGCCTCCGCTGGCTCATATCCATCCAGTTCAAGCGCCCAGGATACCATATCTCGAATAGCAGGATTATCGTCCACCACAAGAACAACCGGTTGACGCTCCCCGTCATGCTGTTGTGGTTGATCCATACGCACACCCCTGTTTTTCCGCTCCTGGCGGATAATTATTCGACCTTCCCTGATAATCGTGGAGGCACCATTGATAATTCTCTATTTAATTGCTCAGGCCCCAGAAATCCTGCGCGCTGTCCAGAAACTGTATAGCAGATTATAGATAGACGATGGCTTAAAATGATGCCAGTAAAAAGTTGCGTACCACTTCTAAGAATGCCTCTGGCTGCTCCAGATTTGAGAGATGACCGGCGCGCGGTATCATCGCGAACTCCGCGCCTGAGATTCTTACGGCGTACTCCTGCGCTACCGTTGGGGGCGTTAATTTGTCGGCTTCGCCGACCACAACAAGCGTGGGAACCGTGATCTGCGGCAGGAGGTCGTTCGAGTCGGCGCGCAGGGCCATGCCGCGCGCGGCTGCGGCGATGCCACTGCCTGTGGCGGCCTCGACCATGCGCCGGACAAGCGCCTCCACTTCAACGTGATGCTGGCGCGTGTAGTCTGAGATGAGGTTTGGCACCTGTAGATCGGCGATCGCGCCTGATCCCTCGGTCTCCGCCAGTTGCGCAACCTTTGCACGGTTCGCTCGAGCCTCCTCGGTATCGGCGTCGGGCTTTGTATCGGCGAGGATCAATCCGCCAACGCGTTCGGGATACTTGCGCTGGAACGCGAAGGCCACATAGCCGCCCATCGAGAGGCCGCAGAGGATCGCCCGCTGCGTCCCGAGGGCATCCATCAATGCCGCCACGTCGTCGGCCAGCAGCTCCATCGATGTTACGGTCGTGTTGCTCTCGCTCTCGCCGAAGCCGCGCCAGTCGAGGGCGATCAGGCGAAAGCGCTGTTCGTTGAGCAGGGCCGTTATCTGGCCCTGCCACATACTGCGATTGAGAGGAAACGCATGGAGAAAAATGATCGGCTGGCCTATGCCATGATCATCATAAGCGATATCAGCGTTATTAATGCGTATCTTCAATGCTCTCTACTCCCTTACATCCGGCTCCTTCACCTCTCTGGTCGCGCCATCGGCCTGCTCGTGGGCGTGATACGAGCTGCGTACAAACGGTCCAGACTCGACGTGGCGGAAGCCCATCTTCTTGCCCTCGGCCTTGAGCGCAGCGAACTCTTCGAGGGGGACGTAGCGCTGGATTGGCAGATGCTGGAACGATGGACGCAAATATTGGCCGATCGTCAGAATATCGATATCATGCTCGTGCATATCGTGCATGACCTCGATGATCTCATCCCAGGTCTCGCCGAGGCCCAGCATGAAGCCTGATTTGGTGGGGGCGGCGGGATTCATTTCTTTGGCCCACTTCAGCACCTGCAAGGAGCGCTTATACACAGCCTGCGGGCGCACCTGTTTGTACAGCCTGGGCACGGTCTCGACGTTATGATTGAAGACGTTGGGCTTTGCGTCGATGACGACGCGCAGAGCATCGTACACACCCTTGAAGTCTGGCGTCAGAACCTCCACTTTACATTCTGGATTCAGGCGACGAATCCAGCGGATGGTGGCGGCAAAGACGGCGGCACCGCCATCCTTGAGCTCATCACGGTTCACCGAGGTGACGACGGCGTGGCGCAGGCCCATCTGCTGCACGGCCTCAGCAACGCGCTTCGGCTCCTCCCAGTCCAGGCCGAGCGGACGCCCGGTCTCCACGGCGCAGAAGCCGCAGCTCCGCGTGCAGACGCGGCCCAGGATCATAAACGTAGCAGTTTTGTGCCCCCAGCACTCGCCGATATTGGGGCAACGCGCCTCTTCGCAGACGGTGTGCAGCGATTGGCCGCGCATCAATTGCTTGAGATTGCGGTAGTTATCGCTACTGGGAGCGCGCACTTTTAACCATTCAGGACGGCGTTCCGGGATGATAGTGGTCATAATCGTTCTTCCTTTTAGTTAGTAAACGTCTATTTCCCGCCCGTAACCTTGCAGTCTGGTACGTACGGCCTGTAAGAAGCCAGCAGCACCTGCGCCATCCATGATGCGATGATCAAAGGAGAGGCACAGGTACATCATCGAGCGTACAGCGATTGCATCGTCCTCGATCACTACGGGCCGTTTCACTACGGCGTCCATGCTCAGGATGCCTGCGTGTGGCTGGTTAATGATCGGTACAGATATAATTGTACCAAAAACGCCGGGATTATTCACTACAAACGTGCTGTTCTGCATATCCTGTATGGTCAGTTTGTTGCTGCGAGCACGTTGCGCTAGCGCATTGACCTGGCGCGCGAGGCCCGCGAGCGTGAATTGATCGGCGTCGTAGATGGTTGGGACCAGCAGACCCGCGTCGGTGGAGACGGCGACGCCCAGGTTGATCCGCTTCTTGACAATGATCTTGTTATCGGAGGTCCACGATGAGTTCATCAGGGGAAACCTGCGAATGCCCTCACAGACCGCCTTCATGACGAAGGGGACGAAGCTAATACCGTAGTCATTGCGCCGCTTGAACTCGTCCTTGTTCTTCTCCAGCCATTTCGCGATATTCGTCATATCGACCTCAACCACGGTGGTCGCGTGCGGAGAGGTGTGCTTGCTGCGCACCATGTGCTCGGCGATGGAGAGGCGCATGCGGCTCGGCGTGACCAGCTCTTCGTCGGCACCCGCAACGGTTTCGAGCGGCGCTGGTGCAGGCGCCGTATAGGCTGGCTGTGGCGAGGGAGTCGTTGGAGTGGCAACGGGAGCAGCCGTCTGTACAGTGGGCGCTGCGGCCCGCTGCTGCTCTACATAAGCGAGAATGTCTTCTTTGCGCACACGACCACCGCCGCCGGTGCCGCCGATCGTGCTCAGGTCGACGCCATGTTCGCGGGCAAGCCGTTTCGCAAGGGGAGAGATGCGCTGCCGCTCCTCCTCGTCGACGCGCAGGGTCTTCACACGACGCCCATCATGCTCACGCCCGCCGTTAGCCGCGTTGGTGAGATGCTCCTCCAGCACGGGCGTCGCGGCCTGGGTGGGACTATTCATGGGTGCGGTATCGGGTTCGGGCTCGGAGGTGACATCGGAGCTCTCCTCGATCAGCGCGATATCGACGCCGACCGGTACTGTTTCGTCCGCGTTCACCAGGATCTTGCTCAGGCGGCCCGCAACGGGCGAGGGCAGTTCGGCGTTGATCTTGTCCGTAACGATCTCTGCCAGCGATTCGTCTTTCTCTACATAATCGCCTTCCTGCTTAAGCCAGGCGCCCAGCGTTCCTTCGGCCACGGACTCACCCAGCCTGGGCATTTTTACTGGCGTTGCCATGTTTCGCACTCCTCCATAATAATTTCTCAGTAAGGATGGGGCTTGCCCCCATCCTGGATCTCTCTCATCCTGGGTCCCGAAACCTCCGTTCCCAGGCTTGATCGCGTTCGCCGGGCCGGATGGGGGCAAGCCCCTTCCCTGCTTTAATATGCGGCGAGCTGTCTCGCGGCGCTGATGATCTTCTCGGCATCCGGCAGGTACGCGGCTTCCAGCGGCGGCGCGTAAGGGAACGGCGCATCCGGCGCGGCGACGCGAGTAATCGGACCATCCAGGTACTCGAAGAGGTCCTGCGCCAGAATTGCGGCGAGCTCGGCCCCGATCCCGCCTGTAAGCGTGTCCTCGTGCACGATCAGCACCTTATTGGTGTGCTTGACCGATTCTACAATCGCCTCATGATCGAGGGGTGCGATGCTGCGCAGATCGAGCACCTCGATCTCCAGATCGTCCTCCACTTCGAGCCGCTGCGCGGCCCGCAAGCACTGGTGCACCATAGCGCCATACGTCAGCATGGTCATATCCTCGCCCTCGCGGCGCACAATCGCCTTGCCCAGGGGAACGAGATAATCTTCGCTCGGCAGTTCCTCACGCAGCTCCGGCAGGCGATAGAGCAGCTTATGTTCCAGATAGAGCACCGGATTATTGTCGCGAATGGCGGCCTTGAGCAGCCCCTTCGCGTCGTAGGGAGTCGAGGGGGCCACCACCTTAATGCCCGGCGTGTGGAAGAACCAGGCTTCCGGGCTGCTAGAATGGAACGGGCCGCCCTTCGTGCCGCCACCGGATGGTCCACGGATCACGATTGGCACCGGCATACCCACGCGCCAGTACATCTTCGCCGACATATTGATGATCTGGTCGAAGCCACAGGTGATGAAATCGATGAACTGCATCTCCGCGATGGGTCGCATGCCCATCAGCGCGGCACCCACGGCGGACCCGATAATCGCGGCCTCGGCCATCGGCGTATCGATCACGCGATCTGGACCGAACTCCTCCAACAGGCCCGCGCTCACCTTGAAGGCCCCTCCATAGTCGGCCACATCTTCGCCCAGGAGGAAGACCGCCTCGTCGCGCCGCATCTCTTCGCGAATAGCGTCGCTAATCGCTTCCAGGTAGGTTACTTTTTTTCCGCTCATCGTCGTCCAACGGCCTCCTCTGCCCGGCTCATGACGTTAAAAGGTTGGCCCGTGCGGCTATCGAGCGCGTTGACGTAGCGGGGATTATCCGCGCCAGGCTCGCCAATGATCGCGATAGGTCCATCGGGTGCAAAGACATAATCGGCTACCGTCGCGGTATCGGGCGCGGGACTGTTTTCGGCATAGCGCACGGCATCGTCAACAATCTCGCGTACGCGCGCCTCGATATCGTCCTTGTGCGCGCCGGTCAGAATCTGCTCCTGCAACAGGTAGTCCTCGAAACGCAGGATAGGATCTCTGTGCAGCCACTCCTCGCGCAGCTCTGGGGGCACATAATCGCCCTTATCGGCCTCGGAATGGCCGCGCACACGGAACGTCCTGCACTCGACCAGCGAGGGTCCCAGTCCAGCGCGCGCGTGCTCAACGGCCTCCTGGACCGCCGTAAAGACCGCCAGCACATCGTTGCCATCGACGCTCACGCCAGGGATCGCATAGGCGCTCGCTCGCTCGGAGAGGCGCTGCACGGCGAACTGCTTATTATTGGGAGTTGAAAAGGCATAGCCGTTATTCTCAAGCAAAAAAACCAGCGGCAGCTTCTGCACGGAGGCGAGGTTGACTGCCTCGTGGAACGCGCCCGTGCTCGTCGCGCCATCGCCGCAGGAGGCCAGCACGACGGTTGGATGTTTGCGTATCTTTGCCGCCAGGGCGACGCCGCAGGCCACGGGGAGCGACTCGCCGAGGATACTGATCATTGGCACGATGCCATGATGCATATCGCCGATATGCAACTGTCCATCGCGCCCCAGGGTCGGAGAGTTGCCGCGCGCCAACCATTGACACATCACGGCACGCGGTTCGACACCGCGTACCAGGTGCATCCCCAGATCTCGGTGCTGCGGAACAATGCAGTCCCCATCGCGCAGCGTCATTGCCGCCCCGACGGTCGTCGCCTCATGCCCCTGCGCGGTATAGACGCCGCCGGAGACGCGCCCCTGTAGAAAGAGCGTGCGCACGCGGTCCTCTAGCGCGCGGGTGAGACGCATAAAATAATAGATCTGTAGCAGGTCGGCCCGCCCCAGTTCCATACGAAGGTCCTTTCTAACTGTGAACACTGCGTTCATGCTAACATGCAACGAGAATGGGTGTCAAGTTCATCTCACGGTGGCGGCTTTGCAAGAGGGGATGGGGGAGGGTGCGTTTCCTTTTCTGCATGCAAGGATCTGACCAACCGGCCGCTGTAGGGGCGCGGTTCACAAGCCCGCGCATCGGCCTGTGGAGCGCCACGGGCTTGTGAACCGCGCCCCTACATGAGGGAAACGAGCATCAGGCTCGTGCATCGGAATGATGCCCGAGCTTATTGAACAAATTTACCAATCAATTAAGCGTTATCTAACATTATGTATCAATAACCTTTCCTTTAACATTTCAAAGTTTAGGATTGATAAATACCATTTCATAAGATATACTTCGTTTAGGAGAGGTATGCATGCAGCCTATCAAGATTTTCTTTTCATCCACAGCTAATTCAGATAAAGACAAAGCATACGTCTATGACCTAGAAAAACATTTCGCAGATCAAAAACATAACGGCGAAGTGACGATCTGGCATGTCCATAAAATTCAGCCCGGAACAAATGTACGGCAAGAAATTCTCAAGAATTTGAATAGCGCAGACATTATCCTAATCTTCATGAGCCCTGATTATATGGATAACAATTATTGTGTTGATGTAGAAGGTGCAAGAGCCGCTATAATGCAAAGTCAAGGAATCGCTGCTGTTAGAGTATTACTTGTTCGTCCCGTTGATTTTCGAACTGCTCCATTTAATTTCTGTGAGGAAATACCGGTAGCTCTCCACGAACTGGTGAAAAGGGAAGGAGAACTTGAAAAACTATGCGTCCGTTGGCATGCTTTGAATATGAAAACAAACAAAGAACCAATGAACGCGTCCCTTCAATTTTGCCCCAAT
>DAOTTD010000277.1:0-8474 GCA_034438015.1 Ktedonobacteraceae bacterium
GAGCCCCGCTAAACGGTGGTTGAGCTCAAATGGCATGAGGTTGTTCCCTTGCTTTCTCCTCTTTCATTTTGAGGAGGATGAGGTAGTATTTGGATGCTCCTCCTCTCACCCCTTTGGGCTTATTAGCCTTGTCTGACGATGGAAGCCGTTCCTGCCGCTGGACTTGTTGCATAGTGGCAAGCAGTTGGGGCGTCACTTTATAAGTCAGCACCTGCTTGATGCTCCATGCTTGATCAGTCAGACCAGCTGCCATAGCAGGCGTTTGACCCAATTGATGATGGATCCAACAGAGATTGTAGGTGCATCCGATCAAGTACATGCCCCATTGAAATGCTTCAAGTCGCTGGCTGGCATGACGACATTTGCGCGTTAAAGCGGCCAGACGTTCTCTCATGGTTCCGTTGAACCGCTCAATATATGCCGTGTTGATTTGCGTTCCTCCATGCGATTGTTTGAGGCACTGCTCAAGTGCCTGCTTTCCTCCATGCAGTAAGGTATGCGTCATCGAAACCAGACGGTGTTTCTTCTGTGTTTTGATGACTTGTCCAATGATGAGCTGTGGCCAGACCTGCATCTGATGTTGGCCTGCTTGGATACCCTCTTTGACCCGCTCGGTAAAAGCACGCAAGATCGCATTGGGATAGGACGCCCATCCATCGACGCAGATCAGGAGTTGACTGGCTCCATAGGCACAACGACGGACCTGTTGGAGCAAACGATCTGCCAGGACATGATCCCGTGCTGGTTGCACCACCCCTGCCAACCACAACCGCGAGCTGACTTCCATGGCTAAACCCATCCAGAAAATCCCTCTTTTGCCTTTGACACGAATCTCATCGGCCTGGACGTGCGTCAAAGTGAGTTGGCCTTGTTGCACGATGGTGTGCTGGACCCGTTGACATTGCTGTCCCGCTCGGTCACGCCATGCGGCCACAGTACGCTCGTCCAATCCAAACACATGTACAATCGCCTGCACAGGACAGCCATACGAGAGAAGCCCCACGACGAGAAAAATGAGCTCGGATGGCTTACGAAGTCCTTCCAGCATCGTTCCAGTCCGAGCAGTAAACGTCCGACGACAGATTTTACAACGATAGCGTTGGCGCTTCCGATCATGAATCGTGATGTTGCCCTGATTGCTGAGACCACTTGCAGAACACGTCGGATTGGGGCAAAATTGGACAGACGCGTTCATCGGTTCTGTTGTTGTTATCATATTCACAGAATGTCGTGACACGCGTCCTTTTTCAAGCTCCCTTACCCCCTTTCACCGTTTACTGGGGCTCTACCCGTATCTCTACCTATCCTCTCTCTCTCTTGCCCTGATTGCGGGAGCGAAGATCTACAAATAACTTGCAAAGCATGCGGAGTGGTTGGAGACGCCGAGGAGTTTGCACAGGGACCGCAAGCACCAATCATCAACATGGTAGAACGTGAGATCGAGCCACAGACAGACGCTACAACCCAACAGTTCGAAGAGAGCACACCCCCCGAGCCCACTACACAACAGGAAACGACAGACGAGCCCACCTACTACACAAATATTGTGCAGTTCTCCAATAACGCCCCCCTTGGTATGGGTGCTTCTTTGTGGAGCGAGACGCAACCCATGTCATCAGAAGAAAACGGCGTCGACAAAAAAGCATTAGTGCCAGCATCAGCTACGATTGGCCAGCAACTCACGGCCTGGTTGGAGCGCAGAATAGGACGCGCACAGGGGGCAAGAATCATCTTTGCCACCGGAAGTCCAACCAGTGATAAGAAGTATATGGCGAAACCGAGTACCTATGAGCCGAATATACGAGCCTATCTCCTGGGTCAGCTTGAGAACACCTATGGCTCTTACCAGGGGCGGCCAGACGGTACCACCTATGTGCTTACGTTTGATTTTGATACGCGTGAAGAAGCCCTGAATGCAGATGTTGAGAACCTTTTACAGCAGCTTGCACGAGCAGGAGCGGCCCCGATCTACTGGCAACGACAGAATAATCGAGGACATTTAGAGCTGTATTTTGATACTCCAGTCAATGCGAACAAAGCGCGAGAATGGTGTATTACTGTCTGTCCCCGCCTGGCAGACGTAGAAGAGGTGTACCCGGCCAGGGACAAACAAAATAGCCCCCTTTCCTGGCCGTTGTGGCAGCGGAAAGGAAATACCATTCTTCCTTGTCAGGCGAAAGCCATACTCCCGGGAGATCCGGACACTGTACTTTCCGTATCCCCCACCGAGCGTCGGGCACTGGCAAGACTGATTATGCAGGCAGTCACGCCAGGTAGCCTTATCCCCGATCCAGATCCAGAATCGACGCGCCAGGCGCAGCCAGAAAACCAACCATTGGCATTTGAGCCCACCTCCCTGAGTGACGCGGATATCGCAAAAATGGTTATCGCTGAATTTAATCAAAACACCAGCTGGGACGAACTGATAGAGCGATGCGGAGGGGCGAACCGTAACGGAAAGTTTGCGGCGGTCTGGAGAGATGAAACCACCCCGAGCGTGAAAGTCGATGCAGACGAACGCGCAGCCTGTGACTACGGGCGGATCGGCAACTATCCCAAGAAAATGGATAAGTACGAAATGTGGTGCTTGATTGAGCGTGTCACGAAAAAGGCAGATTTAGCAAAGCGGTGTGCAGCCTATCGGCAGCGACAAGGAGAAGGCCCACAGGTGCCATCAGAGACCATCCCCGTCGAATTATCGGTACGTAATCAGACAGCGCCAGATTCACGCGTGGAGGCCGCGCCGGTGGTCATAGATACCGAGATACAGACGATCTCTGCCGATGTGAGCACGAATGCAGGTCAATTAACACAAAACGAGCTGATGCCAGCGAACGTCCGTGATGATCTGGAAGGCAATCAGCGCCAAGAGTTACCAGCTCTCCCCAAAGCAACGGTGGAGTTAGATGTTATCCGAGACTATGGGCGAGCGCGCGAGTGGGCGGCCTTAGTGATAGATGGGGAAGAAATTATACCTGCTGGAAAACAGGAATGGTTATACTTTGTATGGCTCTCTCAGCAGAAGGACCAGCAACGCCGAGTCTATGGCTACATCAAGAGCTAGGCTTAATCATCCTCGACAGATCCCCCTGGCGTCGGGCCAGGGGGATCTTTTTGCCCTGTAGCTCTAGATTCTCCCTCTTTTGACACAATCAAAACACTCCACAAGGATGTATATGTCTATCATTCTAGATAGTAAAAACGTCTAGACGTATACACTTCTAAAAATAGAGAGTATCAAACCATAGAGACTTCTAAGCATCTATCTATCTAGCTGTATTCTTTCTAGGCGTATTCTGGCGTTAGCTTATATTTATCCTTCTAGACGCTTAGAAGTCTATACAGATAAGCATCTAGACGTTTTTGGAAACATAAATATCTATATAGATATTTATGTATAGACTTCTAAGCGTATAACCGTCTGGACGTATAAAGCATAAGTATCCATGTGGATGTGTATGTATATACTCCTGGACATCTTGACAGATAAAAATACAGGTGGTTAGATTTCTGTACAGCTATCACACCAACCAGAAAGGAGACTTGTGTGAGAGGACTCTCTATTTTGAACTTTAAAGGGGGCGTGGGGAAAACGTCCTTAGCCATCAATCTCTCAGATGAATTGAGCCGCAAGGGGAAAGTGGTGGTGCTCATCGATTGTGATCGGCAGAGAAACGCCAGTAGTATTATCCCGCAAGAGGTCGAAATAGGAGCGACGTTGCGGGAAGTACTGATGGGGCAGGCCTCGCTCACCGATGCAGCATACGAAGCCAGGCCTGGACTCTATGTCGTCCCCGCCCATACCAATCTAGAGCAGGCAGCAAAGCATATCACCGTAAGTGGCACCCGGACACTCAAGGCATTAAAATACGCCGTCGAACAGCTTGACGGCGTGGACTTTGTTATTTTTGATCATGCGCCAAGCTATAACACTATCACTGATGCGGCACTTTTAGCCAGCACTGAAATGCTCATCCCCGTTGAGCTTGAAACCTTTTCGATCACTGGCTTGGTGGACATGATTGAAAAGCTTACCGATAGTTTGGCCGAACTCGAACACGAAGTGGGGATCGCTGGCATTGTGCCGAGCAACCTTGACTTTACCAAGAGCATGACGACCTTATATCTTCAATCGCTCAAGGACCGATTCCCCAACCAGGTGACTACTCCCATTCGAACAGACGCACAGATCAGTAAGTCCCAATCTATGAACCAGAGTGTCTATGAGTATAACCCCAGAAGTAAGGGCGCAGCGGACTATGCAGCGATCGCCGCGCTCCTACTTGAACAGCAGGAGGTGTCTCATGCCTGATAAAATCGGCGATCCGCTCGCTAACGCAGCACAATCAGGAGTACTGGGGCGAAGACCGTCACTCACGACGAAACCAATAGAGCAGGCGCCAGAGAAGAAAGACGAGGCCCGCGTCAAAAAGACATTGCTCTTTTCCCCGCAGCGTGCAAAGTGGTTAAAGATCCGCGCAGCCCAGGAGGAACGGGATATGAGTGACATCGCTGAAGATGCCCTTGCTATGTACCAGCAGCTCCACCCGGACCCCTGAGCAGAAAAGGGCCAACAGGGGGGCGTTATTGGAAAAAAGCCTCTGGCCTTGTTCATCAGGGGCTATCTACCCCCCACCAGGGTTAGGCGCTTTTTTGTGCCTTGTCACCGTAACGTTACGGTGTAAGAGTTTAGCGTTGTGGTCAGTGGTCAGTTTCGTAACGAGCGTAGCGAGAGGGATAGCACGATGCAATGTAAATATTGTGGTCATGAGTTGCCAGCAGGGAGTAACCCGCGTCGTGAGTTCTGCAATGATGCCCATAAGCAGGCATATTGGAGGCAGCAACACCAGCAAGATCAGGCGGCGGCGCTGCTTGCTGAAGTGGAGCAACTCCGGGTGCAAGTACGGGACCAGGGGCAAGAGATCGAAGAACAGGCCCGCGAGCTCTCACGATTGCGCGCCCGCGTGGATATCGAGAAGCGCTACTTAGAGGACACTGCGCAGCGCACATTCAAACCCTGGCTACGAAAACAACCGTCGTCATCCCTGAGAGAAAAACTACTTGCTGACGAGCTCGTCCCGGTGCGAGGAACGCGATCGCATTATGAGGCCCATGTACGGCGTCTGCACTGCTCAGAAGAGGAACACCAGGATTTTGTCCGTCTCTGGAAACTGATGTTATTGTCGCAGGCGTAATGTTACGTATGTGATTCCCGAAGAATATCAAGCTTTCTCGGGGAGCCTCTTTCGCTTCTCACTTTCTGTTCGTTCTATCTCTAGCGTACAATGGACACATCTAAGGTCGTAAAAACAGGGAAGGCCTATTAGTAGGGGGTTGTTTCATGCCGCGTGCTACCACTGAGAACATATTGCACAGCTATTTAGCAGCTATTGAGCGAGAATTGCAGCAAGGTATAGCGAGAGAACATTCATATCGACCTGCACTGAAAACATTGATCGAAACGCTCTACCCTGGTACGCTTGCAACCAATGAACCAAAGCGTATTAGGTGTGGAGCGCCGGACTATATCGTTACCGATGGGCAAATCCCGCTAGGATACATCGAAGCGAAAGATATAGGCGTATCATTAGTACAGATCGAAAGTGACTCGGAAAAAACACATCCTACCACACGTGAGGGAGAACAACTCAAGCGCTATCGCGAAGGCTTATCTAATCTCATCTTTACTGATTACCTCGAGTTTCGGTGGTTTCTCAAGGGCAAACGGGAGCTTGTAGGACGCCTCGCCACGCTGAAGGGGAAGAAAACTATTCTTCCTGATTCAGATGGAGCAGAGCGCACCAAACAGCTTCTGCAATCTTATATGCAGGCGCGAACGCCGACTGTTACCGGCCCCCGTGAGCTAGCTACACGTATGGCTGCAATTGCAAAGCTCATCCGCGTAACAATCGAACACGTATTTGATGACGAAGAAGAGGGTGCTGGTTCTCTCCAAAGCCAGTTAGATGGCTTCAAACAAGTATTGTTGCCTGATCTCACTCCACAGGCATTTGCAGATATGTATGCACAAACTATCTGCTATGGCCTCTTTGCTGCTAGGTGTAACCATACATCTGGCACATTCACCCGGCGGGATGCGGTCTATGACATTCCCAAAACGAACCCGTTCTTACGCAAAACATTCAACCATATCGCGGGTATTGAGCTTGACGAGCGTATTAATTGGGCAGTAGACGGTTTGGCTGAACTGCTCAATCGAGCCGATACTGATGCGATCCTCAAAGACTTCGGCAGGCGTACGCGCCAGGAAGATCCCATGGTCCACTTTTATGAAACATTCCTGGCCGAGTACGACCCTACTATGCGTGAAAAGCGAGGTGTCTATTACACGCCGGAGCCGGTTGTCTCCTACATTGTGCGTAGCGTCGATTACTTGCTCAAAACGACCTTTCAGCTTCCCGATGGTCTTGCTGATACGAGTGTGGTACCTGGTAAGACCGTGAACGGGAAGGTCGTGCCGGAGACACATCGAGTACAAATCCTCGATCCTGCTACCGGCACCGCGACATTTCTCCACGGTGTTATTGACCTCATTTACGAATCGTTTACGGGCAATCAGGGTATGTGGTCTAGCTATGTCTCCCGACACTTGCTCCCTCGCCTCTTTGGGCTAGAGTTGCTCATGGCCCCCTATGCTGTCGCTCACATGAAGCTCGGCTTGCAGCTCAGGGATACTGGCTATGATTTCAAAAGCAATGAGCGGCTACGAATCTACCTCACGAATACGCTCGAGGAGAGCTACGAGCACCGTCAACTCCCCTTCGCTGAATGGCTCGTGGAGGAAGCAGCGGCAGCAGGCCATGCCAAACACGACGTGCCGGTGATGGTAGTCCTGGGGAATCCACCGTATTCCGGTCACTCTGCAAATACGGGGGAGTGGATAAACGAGCTGCTGCGGGGAAAAGACATACAGACAGGGAAAATAACAGGGAACTATTTTGAGGTGGATGGTAAGCCACTAGGTGAGAGAAACCCGAAGTGGCTGAATGACGACTACGTGAAGTTTATTCGTTTTGCGCAGTGGCGCATTGAGCACACTGGCTATGGCATACTTGCCTTTATCTCGAACAATGGCTATCTTGATAACCCGACCTTTCGCGGAATGCGCCAGGCTCTACTAAAGACGTTCGATGACATCTATATTCTGGATCTCCACGGCAACAGTAAGAAGAAGGAACGCAGCCCAGACGGCTCAGCAGATCAGAACGTGTTCGATATCCAGCAAGGAGTAGCCATCGGTATCTTCGTTAAGCATCTCGAATATGTGCGGGAGTATGCCACGGTTCGACATGCTGATTTATGGGGCCTACGTGAGACGAAATATCACATCCTTCTCAACAGCGATGTTGCTACAATCCAATGGACTACACTTGCGCCTCAGCAGCCTTACTACCTCTTTGTTCCACAAAATATTACATTGCGGGACGAATACGAGAAGGGATGGCACATACAGCAATGTATGCCTGAGTCTTCTCTTGGGTGCCTCACTAAGCGAGACAACTTGGTCATTGGCTTTACAAAAAGCGAGGTACGTGATCGTATAGTCCAATTCATTGATCCGAGCAAGTCTGACATAGAAGCTGCTTCAGAGTTTGAGCTTCAGCTAGAGGATAAAGATATGTGGAATGCACGTAAAGCACGTGCGTCAGTCAAAGGAGAGGAAATTAATACCTATATTAGACCAGAATCATTTCGACCTTTTGATTTTAGATATATCTTCTATCACGAAAAGTTCGTTGCGCGCTTGAACCGGCGTGTGATGCATCATTTAGATCAAGAAAGCAACTTAGCGTTCGTGACGGTACGCCAGCTAGCATCATTGCCCTTTGACCACACTTGGGTTACTAATTCACTTACAGACCAGCATATAATTTCTGTTCGTACAAAGGAAGGCGGAGTTGTCTTTCCTCTCTATCTCTATCCCGAAGTTTCTAAAAACCAGCTATTCAGTATGGATGAGTCCACTGATGCGCTGGGAGGGCGAAGGCCAAACTTTGCTCCTCAGTTTGTCAAGGATATCGTGAGCAAACTGGGTATAGAATTTATACCTGACGGCAGGGGCGATTTACAAAAGCAGTTCGGACCAGAGGATATTTTCAATTATATGTATGCTATGTTCCATTCTCCAGTCTATCGCCGCCGGTATGCCGACTTCTTAAAAATGGATTTTCCACGCTTGATGCTGACTGGTCAACTTTCCCTATTTCGTGCTCTGTGCAGCTTAGGCAGCGATTTGGTCGCCTTGCATCTGATGGAGAAGAAGCTTTCTGGCACTCCTCACTTTAATATTAGTGGTAGTAACACCATCGAAGCAGTACGCTATACAGAGCCAGGACAGGATGCAGAACAAGGCCGTGTCTGGATTAATAAGGAGCAATACTTTGAGGGAATCTCACCGGAGGTCTGGAACTTCTACATCGGAGGTTACCAGGTTTGCCATAGATGGCTGAAAG
>DAOTTD010000278.1:0-3108 GCA_034438015.1 Ktedonobacteraceae bacterium
TGTAGCCTGCCCGCGCATGCATTGTGTCCTGAAATAACGCCTGGCTAACGTACACCTGACCGGAAGCATCCGCATCCATCTTGAAAACAGCATCTCATCTTGAGCCACCAAACGTTTTGCTAACGCCACCTATGCTATTCTTCTTGAAGTCGACCTGCGGATAGTATGAGAGCGACGGTTGCTCTGTCTGTCATGCAACGCTTGTCGCAAAATCATCGGCTTCCGCGTACGGTCGAGACATTGACCGTTGCATACACAGTTTACTTAACAGCATGGACAATGTGAAAGCGGCGTACCGCGACAACTACGCCCGACTGGCACAGACCAAAGCAACGTATGATCCGAGCAATCTGTTCCATGTGAATCAGATTGCTCGAAAAACAAGGAGAAATTGAATGGACTTCATTATCATATTGATTGCACTTATTGCACTTGCTCTAGCAGCCCTCCGTTGGGGAGTCAATAGCACTGACGGCATAAACAGTACAGAATGGGAACGCAGACAACGCTGGTATGGCTTTCCCGAGAAGGAGAACGTATGACCTCGCAACCGCTAACACTCCATGAACAGACGCTGTTACAGAGGAGCGCGGCTTGTCCGCGCAGGAGCACATTTAAGACAGCAGCGGGATCACTCATCCTGCACAGTTTCTGCCCGCCGTCTCTGGTCACCTCTCTGAAGGCTGATCGCGGATTGCATGCGTTTACACACGTTCCAGAAAGAGAGCATCAACTCCTGCTGGGGATTGCAGAGCGCCCCGATTGTGCGCTCACGCTGGCGTACACCTCTACCGGCGAGATTGTTGGCCAGGTGATCCTGGCCCCTGCTGACGCATGGTGGCAAGGGGTGGCCAATACCTACGAACTAGCGATGGAGGTCAGTTCTCCCTGGCGCAGATTAGGGATTGCCCGTCAATTACTGTCGCTGACGCTTGAGCATCATGCCGTGGAGGAGATGATTCTCATAGCAGTAGGCCTCTCCTGGCATTGGGACCTCAAAGGTTCAGGGTTGTCTCCCTTTGGCTATCGCTCGCTGCTCGCACACATCCTTGAGCCCTATCACTTTTTCGCATGGCTGACTGATGAGCCAAATGTCGGGTTGGACCCTGCCAACATCCTGCTGGTACGCATTGGCAAGCGTGTGGAGCAAGAGGTGATGGATCCGTTGTTTCAGCGCATGCGCTTTTTTTAGTGCTTCCGTTTGAAAAGAGGAGATTCCCATGCATGAGTTGCTCACGGCCACAGCCGAGCGGGCGATCTGTTACCTTGAAGGCCTGAACGAGCGAGGTGTTGCCCCTGATCCAGCCGTCGTTGCCCGTCTCGCAGAGCTTGCTATCCCGCTGCCTACCGATCCTTCCCCTGCGGACGAAACCGTGGCTCTGCTCGATTCCTACAGTGCTGCCACAATGGCGATGGCCGGGCCACGCTTCTTTGGCTTCGTGATCGGTGGGATGTTACCAGCAGCACTGGCAGCGAACTGGCTGGCCAGCGCCTGGGATCAGAATGCTGCTCTGGCAGAGGTAACACCGCTTCCTGCGAAGGTGGAGGATGTTGCTCTCGGTTGGCTGCGCGATGTGCTTGGTTTGCCGCCCGAAACAGGAGCAGGGTTCGTCACCGGCGCGACGATGGCGAATTTCACCTGCCTGGCCGCAGCGCGCCATTCTGTCTTGAAGCAAGCAGGATGGGATGTGGAAGCCGATGGAATGTGTGGCGCGCCACCAGTGACTGTGGTCGTTGGCGAGGAGGCCCATCCCACGCTGTTCAAGTCCCTGGGGCTGGCAGGCTTTGGTCGCAACCGGGTGGTGCGCGTCCCAGTGGACAAGCAGGGCCGCATGCGTGCTGACGTGTTTCCTACCCTCTCCGGTCCCACCATCGTCTGCTTGCAGGCCGGGAATGTGAATACCGGAGCATTCGATCCCGCGCCCCAGATCATCCCCAAAGCGAAAGCAGCCAATGCCTGGGTGCATGTCGATGGCGCTTTTGGGTTGTGGGCAGCGGCGACCCCCTGCAAAGCGCACTTGATGGCGGGCTACGCCGACGCCGATTCCTGGGCAACGGATGCGCATAAATACCTGAACACGCCCTACGACAGCGGCCTGGCATTTGTCCGCTCTCCGGATGTGCTGCAGGCCGCGATGGCGATTTCTGCGGCATATCTGCCCTCAAGCCCAACACGCGACCCAGCAAACTTCACGCCAGAACTCTCGCGCCGGGCGCGTGGTATCGAAGTCTGGGCGGCGTTGCACACACTGGGGCGATCTGGCCTCGCGGATCTCGTTGAGCGCACCTGCCGCTATGCGGTGCGCTTTGCGGAAGGTTTGCGCGCTGCGGGGTACACCATTCTGAACGAGGTCCTGTTCAATCAGGTCCTGGTGACATTCGGGGATGATGAGAGGACACGGCGTGTCATTGTCGGTATTCAACGGGATGGCACCTGTTGGTGCGGCGGGACCACCTGGCAGGGGCAAACGGCCATGCGCATCAGCGTGTCGTCATGGGCCACGACCGGCGCGGATGTTGAGCGCAGCCTACAAGCCATGATCCGGGTTGCACGCGAACTGGCGTAATCATCTCAACTGCCTGATGCGTCTTTTTGGTGTATACCTGAGATAGGGAGTAATTACTCAATGAAATAATACTTTAGAAAACAAAAATGTCTAAAAGCAGAAAGAAAGGAAACTATCCAAAGATGTCCAATCCTTACCTCTATGAGAAGCTGGCTCAGGCTCATTATCAAGAGCTTTTACATGAGGCGGAACAGCAGCGTATGCTCGCTCAGCTGCCTCGACGTCATCCACATCTGATGCGGAACGTTGCCGGGCGACTTGCTGCCTTCCTGATGAGCCTTCCCTTCTCCCTCAAAAGCGCATCGGCCTTCTTCCTTTCTCTGAGGAAAGGGGCTCCCTTCCTGTGAGTTTCTCACCCATCAGGGTGTCTCGATGGCAGCGAGCAGGTGGTGGAGCTTGAATGGTTTCTGGAATGCTTTCACCCCTGGAAATTTTTCCTGGATGAATTCTAAGTCTCCCGCATCGACGGCCGAGATGACAAGAATGGGAAGAGTGGGAAAGAACAGCCGTACGTACCTCAGAGCATCGACTCCCGAAATGC